>JAIYCK010000374.1 GCA_027488055.1 Flavobacteriales bacterium
ACAAGCACATTTAACATTTGCTTGACTACGCCACCACCCCCACCAGCGAACGACGACTATTGCAACGCTACAACGATTGCAGTGGGCAATGGTTGTACTACAACGATTGGCTCAGTGGTGAGCGCTACGCTTTCTGGGGTTCCAAATGGTACATGTTACTTTGGTTCTAGCAATTTCGACGTATGGTATAAATTCGTTGCTCCATTGGCTGTGCCAGCAAATACTGCTTCGGTGATTATCAATACCCAACTTTTGACGGGTGGTGTAACCGATGGTTTGATGCAGTTGTACAGTGCCACAGGTACATGTCCTGGTGCATTGACATTCACGCAAATTGCTTGTGATGATGACAGTGGTCCTGGTTTGTTGCCAGCTATCACAGCGACAGGGTTGAACTCAGGACAAACCTATTACGTGCGAGTTCACCAGTACCTTGCAGGCTCAATTGGCTCTGATGTGGCCAATGCAAACTACGGAAAATTCGGAATATGTATTGTAAATGCAGGTGCTCCGGTGCCAGCGAATGACAATATCGCTTCTGCTATCCTTGTATCCGGAAATAATGCATGGTATCCACAATGCTACAATTATAGCGGCGATTGCACACTTTCGTCGAATAGTTCGCAGTCGACTGGAACAGGTCCAGACAACTGGTATCGTTTCACAGCTGCTTCTACAGCCGTTAGCATTGATATGACATCTACTGGTTTGGACAATGCAATCTCTTTGGTGACTGAAACTTCACCTGGTGTTTACACTGTATTGAGTTCAGAAGATGCCAATTTTGCAGTTGGTGGTTTGGAGCGTTTGAATTACGACGGCTTGACCATAAATCAAACTTATTATGTTTCTTTCGGAGCTTCTTTCGGAACAACAGGAGGAGCATTCCAAGGTTGTATCCGTCAATTGTTGCGTTCGTCTTGTAACACAAGTGTGGTCTCTCCGTTGAGCAATTGTGCTACATTCAAGGCGACATGGACAGGAGCAAATTCTTATTCTTATCAATTCTCTCCAGTAGGAGCTTCAATTGGTGGAGGATCTGTGAACGCTACGGGTTCTATTTCTTTGTCTAATCCTGCCTTGGGTCTAGTACCAGGAAATACCTATAACGTGATCGTGAATGCGACCTATTCATTGACCAATGGTGTTGGAACTTCGGAAACCATTACGGTATTTGGTTCCAACCCATCTTGTGCGAACGTACAAATTGCAGCACACGCTTCAGTCGAGGTGCGCAATACGCAACGTTGTGATGCACCAGCTACACTTTTGAGAGCTAGCTACTTGCGTACTGACCCATTTGTATGTGGTGTAACCAATTATACATTTGAGTTTACTCCAGTGGTAGGTTGTGGCGACAATACCCCAACAGGTATCGCGTTTACTTATCCTAGCAACTCACGTATCATCGCCTTGAATTTCAACGGAACAACTACTACACCAGCTAGCCAAACGATCCAGAACCAGACGTACTACCAAGTGCGTGTGCGTCCTAACTTCGGTATATTGGGTGTAAATCAAGGTCAGTGGGGAACTCCTCGCACGATCTTCATTGGTGGTTCTGTATTGGAAGTAGCTGAAGAGTTGAATAACATGGCAGCAGAAGCAGACAGAATGGACGAAGAGTCTATGATGGATGCAATGGTTTATCCTAACCCATCAAACGGTGAGGTTGTAAACTTGAATGTAGCCAATGTATCTTCTGAGAACGTATTCGTACGTATCATGGATACTACAGGACGTGTTGTTTACTCAAATCGTTATACTGTAGATGGTTCATTGAACACAGTTGTATCATTCGCTCAGCCATTGGCTAACGGACTTTACACTGTTGAATTCATCATGGATAATGAGAAATTGACAGAAAAGATGATGATTCAGAAGTAATTCTGATTGATCATTGATCTAATAGAGCCGCCCCCTTTTGGGGGCGGCTTTTTTTTTGCCCATAAAGACCCCTGCAGACGAGTTGAACACAGTGACTTTCGCATCGAGTTGGATGCAAAGGCAGCCTTTTGTACATTCGTGCACCGAAATGAAAATAATAACAATGAGAACAATTCAATCGCTTGCATTAGCTGCCATTTTTTGCCTTGGCGCAAAGTGGAACGCACAAGCTCAAAAGATCGAATTCAAAGAATTTGATTTGAAAAACGGTCTGCATGTGATCTTGCATGAGGACCACAGCACACCTATCGTAGCTGTCACTGTCATGTACCACGTAGGCTCCAAAAACGAAGTGGTTGGACGCACGGGCATGGCTCACTTCTTCGAACATTTGCTTTTTGAAGGCAGCGACTACATCGGTCGCGGACAGTATGCGAAGTATGTGGAAAATGCAGGTGGAGCGCTCAATGCCAATACATCTCAAGATCGTACTTTTTACTATGACTTGTTGCCCAGCAATCAATTGGAGTTGGGGCTATGGTTGGAGAGCGAGCGTATGTTGCATGCCAAGGTGGAAATCACGGGCATCGAAACCCAACGCGAAGTCGTGAAGGAAGAAAAACGCCAGCGTGTAGACAATCAGCCGTATGGCAATCTGTTCTCCGAAACCTTGGATCATGCATTCGATGTGCATCCCTATAGTTGGGCACCAATTGGCAGTATGGAC
>JAIYCK010000340.1 GCA_027488055.1 Flavobacteriales bacterium
AAGGCATCACCAAAGAAATCAAATTGGATGTCGATTTTGGTGGATTGGGCAAAGATCCATGGGGCAACACCAAAGCCGGCTTCTCAGTAACTGGTAAAATCAATCGCAAGGATTTTGGTTTGGAATGGAATGTCGCCTTGGAAACCGGTGGTATTTTGGTTGGCGAAGATGTGAAATTCGAAGCGGAAATTCAATTGGCCAAAGCTTAATATCTCTGATAATTAGAACAAAAAAAAGACCGAATCTCGGTCTTTTTTTATTTGCAGAATGCCTTATCCTTCCATGCCACCTTCGCTTTGACGGATGTTCCGTCGCTTGAATAAACTGGTGTCCACTTTACCAAACTTCCAAGATAGATTCAATCTCCAAAGCTGCCAGTCTCGGCGGCGATACGTATCTTGTATAAAAAGAGGAGTTTCAGAATGGGTGTAGGTGATTCTGCTTCTCAATACATCTTGAATACTTAGTGTGGCAACAAAGCTGCGGGTTTTGCCAAACTCCTTTTTCAAGGAGAGGTCCAATCCATAGGTAGGGAGTACATATCCTTGTACCGTGTTGCTACTGCCGCCCCAGCCGCCGCCTCCCATGCCACCGCCGCCACCGCCGCCTCCCATACCGCCGCCGCGCTCACTGCTTCCAATTTCAAGCGAACGCTTGGAACTGTAATCAAAAAGTGCTTGAAAGGTCATTTGATAAGGTAGTTTAACCAATGCGTTCGTCTTAACCCACCAACTGTCGATGCTGTTGGTCAGCTCTTTGGAAATATTTTGACCATCAATTTCGCTGTGATACAAGTTGATATTGGTGGTCAGATCGAGCCATTTGGTGATTGAGTTGCGCGATACAAACTCCAAGCCATAGGCTAAACTGCTCGAGGCATTGTCATAAGAGTTCACCACAATCTCGTCTTGCAACACTTCGGAGAATTCCACCAGTTGATTGCGCACTGTCAAGTCTGTGATATACCTTCCAAAAGTGGTTGCGATGAATGTATTCTTCTTATTGATACTATATTGATAGCTCAACTCAACCAAATGCGTAAACTCAGGCTTTAGTCCTGGATTTCCCCGACTCACATTCAAGGAATCACTGTAGTCGGTAAACGGCACAAGCTGCATGAATGAAGGGCGGTTGATCTTGCGAGACATAGCCAACTGCACATCTTGCTTTTCTGAAATCACACGGGTGATATACAACGACGGAAATAAACTAATGGGATAGACGTTTTCGAATGTCAAATTGGTGTCTTTGATTTCACCTTGATAGTTGCTGCTTTCCAAACGCAAACCACCTTGTAACTTCCATTTGGTCAAATTCTTACTGTAATTGACATATCCTGCATACACTTGATCTACGAATTCATAATCGAGCAACAATTGTTCAATGGATTCATATTCACCTGACGTTTGATTTTGGATATAGTTGATGTAAGAAGTTGAGAAAAATCGAATGTTTCCGCGAATCCCTGCTTCAAGTTTTGTTTTATCATTGATCAATGTCGTGAAATCGCTTTGACTGGTGATCAGTTTTTGTTTGGCACCGCCTGTTTGACGTTGCACCACCGAATAGCTGTCGTCGTAGACATTGGCATAATCACCATTGAACCACGATTGGATAGCATTGGCATTCAAATCGGCAGTAAGTTCAGTGCCCTCTTTTTTGAATAAATGCTTGTATAAAAGACTCACACCGCCATTTTGGAAGGTGCGATTTGTTTCAGACAAGCGGTTATATGTGCTGAAAGGAGTTACGGCGTCGTTCGTCAAGGTATCGGTGCGCGCCTCTATTTCATCGATCGGATTGAATTGACCTCTTGTGAGTGAACCTGATAAAGTCAGTGTATTGCGATTGTCGACAAAATAATCAAAGCCCGCGCGACTGTTCAAAAAGTATCCTTTGTTGATTTGATTTTGATCCTGATCCAAATAAGTCGATGGGTCAGTAGTGTAACTTGTTCGGAGTGTATAACCTTCAGAAATGGATTTGCGTTGATGGTAATTCGCATTGCCAAAAATATTGAATTTGCCTTGACGCAATGAAATATCACCGCCAATATTGATTCTCGGACGAGCATCCATTCCGGCCCGCAAACTACCGTTGTATCCTTTACCTCGATTGTGCTTCATTACGATATTGATGATGCCGCCACCTCCGCTTGCATCGTATTTGGATGACGGATTGGTAATGACCTCCACTTTTTGAATGGCATCGGCGGGGATTTGGTCTATGGTCAGCGTCGTGGGACGTCCATCTACGAATATTTGTGGACTGGTATTGCGCACACTTACATTGCCATCGACGTCTACGCTTACTGCCGGAATATTGCGCAGAACATCTTCGGCGGTACCACCTGTGCTTATTGGATTCTTCTCTAAGTCAAATACGCGTTTGTCAAACTCGATACGGTAGCTCGGATCGCTTCCATCGATTTTAATCTCGTTCAGAATGGTATTGGCAATCAATAATATATTTCCAAGATCTTTCTCTGTTTTGCCTGGCACCAATTTGAAGGGTGTTATGCTTACCTCAAAACCAACCAAATTAGTGTGCATTTCCAAAGGCTTATCGAGCGGTACTTGATCGATACTGAAATCACCATTGCTTGCTGTCAAACCACCTCCCAATAGTTTGCGCGATGAGGCATCCAAGCCTGCTTCAAATATCTGCAGAACCACAAACTCCAATGACTCATTGGTCTCTGCAGCTTTGATTTTTCCATACACACGACCAGTGGTAGGCATTTGGCCACCTCGGGGGCCACCTTGAGCTAAAAGATCAAAGTTTTCAAACAAGCATATAACTAAAACAAAAATGCACGTTAGGCAATAGCGAAATTTCATGTGGCAAATATCTAGGTTTTAAAGTCGATTTTAGAATGACTTGGGTTATTCTTTCAAGGCCATTTCTGTAGTCCAACAGCCCAAATGTGTAGATTCCGATCAAATTGTTGATAAAAGAAGTTAAAACAACACACGTCAAGTAAAGTTTTCTTAGTTTTCAATTTCCAAACGCGAACCCTTTATGCGAACCTTGTCAACGATGTTCCTTGTTTTGAGCAGTTGTATTGCTTTTTCTCAAAACACCTCAGAAAATCCCCAAAATGTGAACGCACTTCGTGTTTATCTCAATTGTAATTATTGTTATGAAAGCTATTTGAAAACGGAAATCACCTGGGTGGATTTCGTGCAAGATCAGTTTGTAGCCAATGTCAACTTGATGGTGACTTCGTTGTCCACTGGTTCGTCAGGTGCGGAGTATAACATGATATTCATTGGACTCGAGAATTTTGCAGGAATGCGCGACACGCTTAAATACACTGCCAATGCCATTCAAACGGAAAATGAAATACGCGAGGGGTTGGCGCAAACCATTCGAATGGGCTTGATCCGTTACCTTGCTCACGCCGGTGCATTGGACAAAATTGCGATCAAAAGCTTGCAAGTGGCAGATAGCTTGAAACAAGGGATTGGCGACAATCCCGTTCATGACCCTTGGAATGCGTGGGTTTTCAATATTAGCGGAAATCTTTATGGAGGAGGGCAGAAGTCCAATACCAACATGAACTTCTATGGCGGTGTCAATGCCAATCGGACTACTGCTAAGGATAAATTTATGGTTCGTTTCAATCCTTCCTATAGCGAGTCTCATTTTGAATACGATGACTTTAAAGATACGTTTGTTCAGCGAAACCTGTATGGGGCTGTCTTTTATGTAAGAGCCATCAATGATCATTGGTCAGGCGGAGTGTTCGGATCAGGTTCGCAAAGTATTTTCAGCAATTTCGATTTTTCGACCGATTTCCAAGCTGCATTGGAATACAATGTATATCCTTACAAAGAAGCTCAAACGAAAGCCATGACGTTCGCATATTATATAGGTGGCAACTACATGGATTTCACAGATACCACGATTTACAATCAAACGGACGCCACGTTGCTCACGCACAACTTGACCTGGACTGCCATTTACAATAAAGAATGGGGAAGCATCACGGGTTCAGTGTATGGAAGTCAATACATCAATTGGAACGACAAGTATAAAATTGGTGCTTATTTGTCAATGGATGTCAGACTATTCAAGGGACTCTCTTTAAATGCTTACCTAAATTATGAGGCCATTCACGATCAGATCAATTTGAGAAGGCTCTTTGCATCGCAAGAAGATGTATTGCTGCAACAAAGAGAATTGGCTACCAATTACTCCTACTATGTGTCTTTGGGCCTTAGCTATCGCTTCGGTAGTATCTACAACAACGTGGTTAACCCACGTTTTAACAATGGGTAATTTACGGTTGTTTTATCTACGTTTTATCTTGATGAGATATTGTTTTGAAAATCATATTTTACATGTATATTATTGTAATATAGTTGGTTATTTAACTTGTTGGTGTTACATGATAGTGGCATATCAATAATATTTATCTACGTTTATTGTTGTTTTTGAATGCGCTGCGGGATAAACCCAACTAAGTTTGCTGTGTCAAAACAACGACGAATCAATAAAACACAGAAAACTCCATGATCAATCGACTGATACTTTATTCTTTGTTGCTCTCAATGACCTTCGTGATGCCTCATTCGGTGCAAGCCCAAGTAAGCAGAAACACCAAAGAACGAGCGATTGATTCAGCGCTTTCCAATACTCGGCCGACCATCATGGCTTCATTGATGCACGCGAGAGGGATCAAACCTTCTGATATCTTGAGCGCCCGTAGGTTCAATCGCAGAAGTATCTCTTCAAAAAACGCAAACCAAGTGGAAGTCATCTCCTCCAAGGAGTACGCTCGTTTTTCATTTTTGAGAAAGTACAACTCTTTTGCATCGGAATACAACCTAACAATATTGCAGAATAAGTATCAATTGGGCACATCCATCAAATCTCTGAAACATGCGAGCTGTGCACTGTTTTACTTCCAGCCAACTGTGAAAACGATTCATACCTGCCCATCGAATGAATCCATACAGCTGGAATGTCAAGCAGGATTGAGTATGGCCAGTGATGCTGCTGCAGAAACGAAAGTTGAACAACTCAATCCCCATAATGCGAATCGGTTGTTTGGCCTTTTTTCGTGGGTAGGAAGAGTGGCTATTAAGCTAAATCTTCATAAGACAATAAAAAAACAAAAGCGCATATAACTCTCATTCATCACTACTTATTCTCTACCTCTCTAATTATGTAAGACAAAAAAAAACGATGCATTGCATCGTTTTTTTTTATTTAAAAGTAAGGATTCACTATGCTTCTGTGGGTTCTCCTTGACGCATGCGCTTCATGGCCAATTCTTTGGCAAAATCAATAAAGACTTTATACGCTTGCGTAAATGAAAAACGATCGTCAAAATTCTTCACGACAATGTTGCGACGATGCATACCATTGATCAATGTGCGGCGTGCGTCTGGTTCGCGCAGGGACTTGTTGCTCTCGATCAGATCTATGAATGAACTATTGTCAAAATAACGATCCACTTCTTCAAAGGTAAATTCATTGAATTCCAAAGCCTCCATGAAGTTGCGACCATCACGATCCAGTTCATAGCTCAAGATGGCAATAAAAATGCTTACATCACGAGAGAAATTCTCCTGAGACTCTTTGCTCAACAAAAAAGCATAATCGCTCTTGATGTTCAATTCGAGGTCAAACGAGAGTTTGAAAAACTCCGAATAAAACGTATCGTTCTCTTTCAAAGAGTTGAAGTGTTCTTCATTGGCGAGAATGAATTTCCCACCCATTAATTCTTCTACAATTTGTCTATGGCTGCTTGGATATACCATGATTATTTGGATAATTAGTCAATTTTGAGTGCCGGTTCCACTTTGATTTTCGGCAATGAAATGTTAGATGTTGTTGTGACAAGCTCAATGCGCTCGGCTTTTTTCGGGAACTCCAAATGAATATCTTCATCGAACAACAAACCGCACAAGGCAAAAAACTTATCTGTGTCGATGTCTGTGAAGTCCTTC
>JAIYCK010000251.1 GCA_027488055.1 Flavobacteriales bacterium
AAAACGAAAAACGAAAAACGTTTTTTTCACGCTTTTATAAAGGCTAGAAATGCATAGTTGGTGAAATTGAAAAAAAAATTACAAAAGTGTAACAACATCTTTTAGTTTTGTGTTTTTAAGCAACTCAAAAAAAGCAGAAGGAAAAAAAAGAATGAGCCAACACGAAGAAGAAGTTGTCGATGTGGTGTTCGAGGACGCACGAGAAGAGAAAGAAGAAGAAGAGGAGAAGGAAGTGGCGGCTAAGCCAGCTGCGAAGCCCGATGCCAAAAAGGCGACGAAGCCTGAAAAGGCTGATGTCAAAAAGGTGACAAAGCCCTCCAAAGACAACTCGAATGCCCCCAAGAAAGTCGGCGAAGAGAAGAAGGCGTCATCGAAGCCCAAGAATTACGACATCTTCCCCGAGTTTTGCATCCGTCGATTCATCGGTCAGAACATCAAGAAGAAGATTTCAAAGAAGAAGAAGAGCAAGAAGACTGGTGATGGAAAGGTCGACGAAAATGGCAAACCGATCGAAAATGCCGCCCAAGCTCAAGTCGAAGGAGAAGGCAACGGCGAAAAAGAAGCCGCAAAAGCTGACGCAGACGCTGAGACCAAGAAACCCGAAAAGGTTGTGGCAAAGAGAGACAAAGACATGTTCATGTTGTCGTCTCTGGGTTATCGCAAGTTTCAGTCTTTGATGGATGAGCAGCTGAAGAAGGTGATCGAAGAGGCCGAATCCGTGCGTTGTCATTCTCGTGGCAAGCCAGTCACTTTGCTTCGACAGCACATGGTTCAAGGCGCTCTGTTGACCATCAACTCGAAATTGAAGACCACAAAGGCAGAGTTGGAAACATACATGGACGAATACTTTGAGGAAGCCGAGAAACAGCAGAAACTCATGGAAGCCGAAGAGAAAAAGCAGAAACTCATGGACGCCCAAGAGAACAAGAACGAAGATGATGATGACGATGATGATGATGATGACAAGAAATCCGACAAGGATGAAGACGAAGATCAAGCTGGCGAAGACGAAGATGATGATGACGACGAAGATGAAGATGAAGCCGATGGAGAGGACGACGATGAAGCCGTCGATGACGAGTAAGAAAAGATAAGAAGAGAAAGAGGAAAAAAAAATAAATTGATTCATATTTTAGTTTGGTAAATCATAAAGGTGTAGCTCAGTTTGTAATAAAAGCATTAAAGAGAAGAAGATGAGGGTTTTTTAAGCATGAAAGCAGATTATTTTATTCGATAGCAACCGAAGCGATTATTCGTGCGACTGGTGAAAACAAACGTTTCTTTGTAGTTACCGACGATGGGCGCGATAAAGAAAGTTGTCTCTGGCGATTCGCTTATTTCAATTAGTAAATTATACATTTGCATCGTGATTGGTTTGATGTGCGCGAGAAACGAAACCGAACGACGTCCTTGTCTGAGACAACAAAATAAAAGATAACGAGCGCGTAACAAATGACGATGGATTCTACCAAGACGGGTTAGTATTCTACAACCATGAAATTTTTCCGATGCTATTTCCATTTCCCCATAAAATCTTTCAATATTCATTTCTGATTTCTGCTGTTTTAATGATGATGGCAATTAAAATTGTGAGTTGTCTTTTTTTTCCATCGTGAAACACAAAAAACAACAAAAGAAACACAAAAAAACACGATCAAAAAACGGAAAGAGACCCTGTTCTTGCCGCAAGAGTTGATATGGTGAATGGAATGTTTGATCTCCCAGCCGAGACTATTTCAGCTATGCGTGAGATTCGAGCTGTTTTCGAGACCTCGGCTAGGGCTCTCGAAAAGATTTATGCCACTCCCGGGCTAAGGGTTGATAAGGAACGCGCAAAAGCGGCTCTTGATTTGATCCAAAACGCCAAGAACGTGTCTTGCGATGCTGTCATTTTGCCTCATCACAAAAATGTCTAATCATAACTTCCATTTGCACTTAATTAACCCCACACGATGGGTAAAAGTAGTGAGATTAAAAAAATGAAAGTATGATTTTTTCTTTCAGTTTTTTACATAGTTTTTGTCGTCGCATGGAATCCATTGCCACGTGATCCATTTTTTTTCTTCAACAAGTTTTTGCGCATGAAAAGAAATGGCTACCATGGCTGGCAATCTTGTTTCTTTCGGCCCCACGGCTCTGATCGTTCGAACTCCAATCGACATGACAAACCAACAGACGGGTAATCCCAAGGGAAGGCCAGAAAAATCTTGAAAGCCCACATACGACATCATATAAAAACAAAATCCTTCAGAAAGTCGTCTTTCTATCTTTTCGTAAGTCTTAATCTGTTTCTTTGTTGCCTGATTTTTTTCCAAGGCTATGACACACAGAAGATCATGCTTCGCTTGAGGTTTCTTTGTAATGCAGTAGTAAGATAGATAACGGTAGAGCGTGGGATATTCTCTGGCCCTTTGTAGCATCACTTTGACTTCATCAACAGTGATGACAGGGCGATCCTTCTCTCTGTAAACTAGATAATCACCTCGCAGTTCCTTCACAAACATGCCGAAAATCGCCATAATCATTTGGTTTACTCCTTTGTTCTTCGACGGATACTGCACGATTTTGGCATTTTCCACAGCAAAGTAATCAAAGTTTGTCAACACATTGACTTGATTTTCGCAAACGACGCTGGCAGAATACAAATTCTTCGCAGTTATTTCTCCGGTCGCCTTGATCATAACTCCCTGTATTGCAAATTCATTTTTGGGTTCTTTCGTCTTTTCTGTGTCGTCTTCAAGAGAAACGATGATGCTTTCATTGTTCTTGTTTTTAGTTATCACAAACATATTTTTTTAGCAATTCGTATTTTGTTTTGCGAGATTAAAAAAAATAATTCAATTGATTTTTTTTTCTAAAAAGAAAC
>JAIYCK010000298.1 GCA_027488055.1 Flavobacteriales bacterium
GATCTGTGCCTGCGCACCGACACTTACAATGAAACCGAAGAAAAGGGTGTATATAAATTTGCTCATGATCCTGTATTTATTAATTTAACAATCGGTCGATGCATTTGTTCCCTCCATTCTCTCGATGGACGCGGGATCTGCGAAGAACCTAGATGGTAGCTGCGTGATTCACTCCAAAGATAGGCGATACAGGCGGCCCATGGCGTGTAGCTTTCATCGCGTGTTTGAATAGTAGCATCCACTCCCACCGCTGAACTTTATGCCTACAGTCCCATTAGATCTTCGTGGGTGAAATCTTGAATCGGGCATTTCAAAAGATGGGAAGTGACCAAAGCCAAGGTCTTTATCTCGCCCGCACTGACGGTATACAACAATGGAATTTTGACGTCTTTCTCACACGCCAAGGCCACTTCATACATATCGTCATAGGTCTTTCCTCCACCCATGGAATTCCTGTGGGAGAACACAATGTCTTTTACAAGCACATAGCGGATTTTGGGCAGCGGCTGTGGTTTACCCAGCTTGAATCCAAGGATCCACATATAACTTCGATATGTTCCGCTGAAGGTATCGATGGACACCGCTTCATAGGCTGTAGCCACAGCGATGGACATGATGACAAATGGAATAAAAAGGTAGATCTCTTTATAAAAAGCCCAATAAGAGGTCAGGGCAATCATCGCAAAGCCAATGAATTTCCGTAAGCCGGGCATAATTTGCCTTAAGATAAAGGTCCTTCTCATCGGATGTAAAAGTAATTCGTGTTGGTTGGATTCGATTGAAAGTCGATCTTATCCGATCGATGAAATCCTTCACTCCTCTATCGACATTGTCTTTCGATTCGCACCCTATTTAGATGCTGAAGCACTCTTCTGACGTGCATGATATTCGTCCAAAGTTTCGCCTACTTGATATCCGCTGATGAGCAAGGGCAAGGTATCGTTGGCCAATCCAAAAAATGCTACTCTGCCTATTTCAATCTGATGATCCAATTCGGGTTTGGCCAAATACTCATTGGCCACATCGAGGTAGGTACCACTCATGAGGTGTTTCAATTCGTGCTGAAAAATCACCGCGGCAAATCCATCCAACCGTGCTTTCTGGATGTTCCCCTTTGGATCTTGGCATTCATATTCAATCCACTCGTAGGTGGCCACATTCCCTCTTTTTTCTCCCGCTGCGCTCAGGCAACCGTGCCAAAAATTCCTGCGTTGATCGGATACTTTTGTGATCCGCGGATTGATGAATATTTGTTTCTCTACCGGCCCCAATACCTTGTAGCGCGGATTATCGGCCTTGGCTTCGATCATGCATATTTGAAGCTGCTTTCCAATCTGATTGGCAGCGATGCCCACGCCCGCAGTCCGCACCATGGTGGCGTACATGCTGTCCGCGAGCAGCTGGAGTTGTGGGGTGTTGAACTCCTTCGCTTCGATGCTGCGAGGGGGCAAATACAGCGGACTGGAGGCTCTCGCCGCATCGCCGGATGGAATCTGTTGGAGTATGTGAATTCCCGTGGTGGGGATGTCAAGCGTAAGGGCTGAATTCATGGGGGTGCATTTGGTGAGGCTCACTAAAACGAAAATGAAAAAAAGTAAAAGCGTATAATATTTCATGAGAAAATTAAATTTAGGCATTGGAGGATCACTTACCCCAATTCAAAACTTGTAATACCAAAAATCTGATCCATCGGGACCTTGGGCGCTTCACCATGGTACATGCGGGCACATTCAAACACATAGGTGCCTTCATATTTATGCACCAAATCGATGGCGCGCGCATTGATCGTCGGAATATCTAAAAACACAACGTCATCCACTGCATGACTCAAGCACGATTTGAGCAACTCCTCCGCGATGGTCTCATCCTCGGCAAATAGAGGACCTATTTTATATCCCCTTTCCGCCTTCCTGATCACAGCGTAGCCCTTGACTTCATTGTGCTGTTTGTACTTCATGGCCTTGCTCTCCGGCATGATGAGCCATTGTTCCAAAAACCTTTTGCGTTGCACTCCGAAGCACCGCGTATCCAATTCCAGAATGTCGGCTAGATCGTCGTTCACAATCGCGGTGACCTCATTTGCATAAGGATGTGCTTTGCCCACAAATTCATAGCGTTCATCGCGGAAGGCAATGTTGAAACCACCCTTGTGGTAATAGCCTTGCATCGCCAAGACGCCATCCATACCGATGGACGCGTGCGGTTGCAATCTGCTGATCAATCGATTTTTGCGCGCATGCCACAGGGCGTTTCCGATGCCTTGGTTGCGGTATGGGCTCTGCACGATAAAAAGGCCCATGAAACCAAATTCACCCGCGTACGAGATTATGGCTCCGCCAGCGATCATTTCGTCCTGCACGAAACATCCATAAAATCCATTGGGATCGGTGTTCCAAAAAACGTCGAGGTCATGTTTACCGGGATTCCAACCCTCTTGGGCAGCCCATGTCATCAGGACTTCGAGATCCTTTTTGGTGATTTGTTGAATGGAGATATCCGTTGGATCGATTGTCATTGGATCATGGATAAGATCGTTTGGAATTCGTGTTCGCTCAATTCATTTTTGATGACATCCAACACGGCATCGAAGGCGGGCGCTGGAGCCGCGGATTTAAAACCGCTAAGGACCTGGGCATTCTCATCCGGTCTTCTGGCCGGCACGATGTATTTGAACCACAGCAGCAAGGTCTCAAAGCTCATTTCACCCATGATGGCGATTTGGTGTTGCATCAATTCCTCATCCGTAAATTGTTTTTGCATTTCCACTTCGAGCGCTACATCCTCCTCATTGATGTGTTCCAAGTAATGCGCTTGAAAATTGCAGAGATCGAGATACAGCGCGTGTCCCTCGTCATTGGTTTGCGTACCATCCAGCGCCAAGAAACGCTCGAACAGTTGTTGTTCCATACGGTCGATGTCCACATGGTCGGTCAGATAATCTTGGGTAAAAGCGGGATTTTTTGATTCGAGCGGCGCCAAGACGAATTTATTTTCCGTGGCCGTGTGATCCTTCAATAAGTGAAATACCTCCTTGGCTATGGCTTTCAAATTTTCCACTCGCTCCAGCGAAGTAAAATCTGTTTTTCCAGCGATGAAAGCCAACTTGCCTAATGCGTGGCGCAGACCCTTGTGTGGTGGGTCCAATGATTTGATACGGTTCATGTTCTTGTTTAAGCTGCAAATATATCAAACAAGACTCGAATGTTTTTTTGATGGTGGAGTGAACGATGTTGATTGCATCACCATTTGAATGGATGGAAAAATGGAAGGGGTATGCTCTTGGGTTGCGGATCTTGCCACAAAATTGAATTGAAAAACTAGAGCTTCAAAACTGTATTTGGAACAGTAAACCCCGCCTTTTGAGAAGGTGCTATTATGTGCTGCCATTTTATGTCCTTCTATTGTCATTTAAAATTTTTGAATTGTTTGTATGCGCTACTTGCAATGAATTCTTCTTGTGGGTACATAAACTCCTTGTCTATTGGTAACGGTCTGTTTTCTGTTAGATGTTTGACAATATATTCATTCAAACTTTTATGAATATTCCAACATTTTATTTTTGGCAACTGAAATATTGATTGAAACCCTGTCCCATACCCGCCACTAAAAAAATCTTCTAAGGGATGAGTGGGGTCGGAGTTAAAAACAAATAGTCCCTTTTGATTTATTATATTCAAGTTATGTTGATTATAAACTAATTTAAAATTTGGTCTACTCTTTAAAGCGAAGCGTATACCCGCAGGTGTATAACCTGGCATATAAAATAAATTAAGTCCATGAAACGCTTTATATTGAAGGCTTTCAAAGTTTTTTAACAAGTTGCTAGCATTAATTCTCTTGCCTTTATTTTCAATTAATATATTGTCAATTTGAGATAAGCTTGATTGGATGTGAGAAATAATTGATGGAAATTCCCTCGGTATTACTTTCGTGTCAATAGCATAAATAGAGCAATAATTATCAATGTCTATTGAAGGATTATGTTTAAGTCCATCAGTGGCAAAAAATAATGCAGAATCAAAATTATAAGTGAAGTCAAGAAGTGGGGTTGGGGCTTTATAGTGTTGGAGAAAGCTTAAAATAGACAAATCGTATGCAGGATGGCCGAATGCATCATAAAATTTTTCCAGTAAGCGATTGTGAAATCCTTTAGCTTTGTCAATCTCTGTTTGAATAAATTCCTGATAGCTTGTTCCTAATCTATCTAATTCTTCTCCATTCCAATAACGTTGAGCAGAGTTTATTAATTTATACTTGGCCTCTGTTAAACCTCTAAATATTATACTGTTGTCATTATCTTTTTTTGTCCACTCCTTAATCAGATTATCTAGGTCTGTTTTATTTTCAATATTAATAGCATCAAAGCTACTTGCTTTATCAACTAATGTCGCATATATTGGAATTATCATCGTCTTATTTTTTTAACTTTATACTTGTTTAAATTCGGTTTTATGCTTGCACATAACTTGTTTACAAACTCATAAATCATGCGACTATCATCCCGAGAAGAGTCGAAATACGCATACCTTAAACTCTTTTGACAAAATTATTCAGCAAAGCTCACATGTCCCGCAAATTCATATCTCCAATTTCAGGTGAGTATAAACAATGGCACGGTAACCACTCACTATTACAATGTATATAAGGTGTATTTTGGACAAACATATTATAAAACAATATTTCCCAATCGTTAAATTTTATATTTAACAATTGATCTTTATAATATTCGAAAAAATCGAAATAAAATTTCAGAATCGAAGAGCATCACAAGAGAAGTGATATGCCCTCAAAAAAAAATTACACAATTTTTTGCTCGTTGTAAATCCATTACAATGTGAGGGGTGTGTTTTGTCAGTACAAACAACGACATATACACGTACCCATGACAACCATCAACAATCCCGCTGAAGTGCGCAAGCACATCGAAAGCTTCGCTCGTCCCAATGGCTATAGCCCCTATGCCTGGAATGTGACCAAACGCATCGCCCAGGAGATTTGGGACTGCCACCTGGCCGGCCGCGCCTACACGCGCCCCGTCAATTTTATGTGCAATGAGTTCTACCAAATGATCCAAATGCCCGAAACGGGGGAATACATCATCCCGCGCGCCCACTTCAAAATGTATGGGGCATAAGGCCCCTCCGCTGCCCTCGACTCCGCTCGGGCACCGGAGTCAAGGGCACAAGAGTCGAGGGCACAGGTGTCGAGGGCACCGGCATTGAGGGCAGTGGAGCCGAACCTACCATTGGACTATCGCTTCTAGCTGATAAGTGCAACTCCATCGCAATCGCAACGACATCTTCGTTTTGTAAACACCTTATTCATTTTTTTGCGGACTGTTTACAAAACTTTTCTGCGAGAGAAATAATTCTGTGTACGACCCACACATTTTTTTACAAGCCGTACACAGAATTCTTTTTGCGAGAGAAATCATTCCGTGTACGACCCTTACATTTTTTTGCAAGCCGTACACAGAATTATTTTTACCCCTCAAAATCAACTCATTAGCCTCACAACGCCTTCAACCCGGGTCTATCTCCTATATAGGAGGTACGCCATACTTGTACATTCCTTCCAAGCTGTTTGAGATCCTTCACTACGTTCAGGATGACAAGGAGGCTGGGTATATAAAAGGCTTGGCCTGTATGGCCTTCGTTCAATCCAAATCAAAATGGCCAAGCGCTCTCTGCTTCTACTTGACCTTGTCATCCCGAACGCAGTGAGGGATCTTTATCATTGAAACGGCATCATGAAATAAGCGACGGTGCCCAACCTCGCCGAGAAGTCCAACCCATTGCAGCGCCCACACCCAGTGAATATCCTTCTATGTTGTTTGAGATCCTTCACTTCGCTCAGGATGACAACGGGGCGGATACTAATATAAGGCTTGGCCTGTATGGCCTTCGTTCAATCCAAATCAAGATGGGCAAGCGATTGAGGTACATGGACGTGGTCAGCCTGAGCGCAGTGACGAATGTCAACCCTTGTGATTAAACATAGTATCCCGGCGTCTCCGGTGCCCGAGCGTTCGCATTGAGCGGAGTCGAAATGGAGTCGAGGGATCTTTTCCATCAACACACCCCATTCCCCCCATTTGCATGGTTATCAATGGTCCAGAATGAGCAATAAATCCCCCTGAGTGATTATTTTATCTTATTAATTACTTAATTCATCGAATATTTTTGATTTTTCATCGTACTTACTTACATTTGCCACTGAACTAAGACCACGACATTCTACATGAGTTTGGCAACCAGCAAAAAGCTTGCTATCCCGCAGGATATTTATCGCGATCGTTTGCGGCGGTGCGTGGATGAACCATCCACTGTGATCCTCGCGCACTATGGCGGTTTCTGCACCAATACCACCGACGGCCTACTCAAAGTCTTTGAAAATACCCTCATTGGCAACGGAGAAAAAAGATCTTTCGTCAAGCGCTTCTGCGGTCTTTTCATTGAAGTAGCGCAAAACATGTGCATCCATGGCGCCCGCGACAACAGCGGATTGTACCAGTCTTTTATGATCATCCTACGAGATGAAAATCAATACCGCATCGTGAGTGGCAATCTAGTGCTCAGCCACGATCGCGATCGTTTGAACGACAAATTTGCCGAAATCGAAAACCTCAGTCAAGACGAACTACACCGCTTGTACATCGAAACGCTGAGCAACGATGAATTCAGCACCAAAGGCGGCGCAGGCCTCGGTTTGCTCACCATCGCCCGCAAAAGCGAAGGCAGCTTCACCCACCACATCGAACCGTTGGACACGCATTTCTCTTACCTCACCTTAGAGATCATCATTCAGTAATCACCGCATCGGCAAAAGGCCACGCCGCGCTGCTCACCACAAGGTCACAGCGCTTGCTGCCATTCAATATTTTCCAACACCTCACCAATTCGGGTGTGCGTATTGTATTTTCGCTGCCGCTTAACGCACCTTTTTGCATTCAATCGACTATGAGTACCGAAATTCAGCACAGCCAGTTGGCTCCTTTATTGGACAAAATCAACGCCCATTTCAGCATTCAATTGAGCCCCGCTCAGTTTACAGCTCCGAATTACTCGGCTTCCAGTTTGGAAGACATCCTGGTGCAAAAAATCGTTGACGCGCAAACGGGCGACTGGACTACCGAAATGGCCATGGACATGCTCACCCACGCCATCGAAAAAACAACTGGCACTCCGAGAGCCTCAATGCACGGTGATAGCTTGCTCAACGAGTTGATCCCACGCGCCAGCCGCAAGGAAAACATCGCCAAAATGAGCGCTCAAATGGGTGTTCCACTCGATATTTTACGCCCCAATGCCATCCTCAATGGCACTTTCATTCTCATCTTCTTCTCGTGCATTCCCATGGGCATCGGATTGAGCTACTTCGCCGCGGCCATCACGGCTGTGGTCTCTGGCACCGTGCTTTACATCCTCCACAAAACGGGTAAGGACTTCAAAGTGAGAACCCTGGTGGCCTGGGCCGATCAACTGGCTTGGAAAAACTACCTCAAGGATGCCAAAAAAGGAGGCGACTTTACGCACGAAGAATTGCGTAAAACCATCGGCCCTTGGATCCGCGGCTAATGCTGCGCTTAGGTCTCGTATAATCCCGCTTATTTCGTTGTCGGTGTTTGGCTTCATTGCAGCTACATTCGCGCGCGCCCGAAATCTTTCAATGGGCCTTCGTGTGATATGAACCGACTTGCACTCCTTATTTTTTTGACCCTTTGCAGCGGCCTTGGTCTGCAAGCTCAATCCAATCAACCCAACTGGGGCGATCTCATTCACCGCCGGACACTGACACTGCAAGACCTTTCGCTCCTGCACGATTCGGTATGGCCAGTGGCTCCTACCCTGCGCGGTCAAGGATTCAAACAGATGGAAAGATACTTTGCACTACATGCCAGCCGCCTCAACGCCAATGGTCTGCCCTACAGCGGCGAGGAAGTATTGCGTCAATGGCTCGAAGTCCAATCGTACAATGCCACCCGCAGTCTCAGCGGCAACTGGCAGGTCCTCGGCCCTGTGTTGGACGACGTCACCACCCGCGATCACATCGAAGGAGTGGGTCGCACCTCGTGCACCGCCTTCCATCCCACCGATCCCCAAATCATGCTCTGCGGAACCCCAGCTGGCGGGATCTGGCGCACCACCAATGGTGGACAATCATGGACTACGCAAACCGACCAATTGCCCACCCTCGGTATTTCAGCACTCCTTTTCGATCCCACTGATCCCACCATCGTGTATGCAGGGACAGGCGATCGCGATGCAGGTGACAGCCCGGGCATGGGCATCCTCAAAAGCACTGACAGCGGTATCACATGGACTTTCTTCAATGCGGGCATCGAAAACTTCAACATCAATACGCTGCGCTACCAACCTAGCACCGGCGCCATTTGGGCCGCCACCAGCGAAGGGGTCTATGTCAGTACCGACGGAGCACTCACATGGACGCAGTCCAGCGAAAACACTGTCATCTACAAGGACATGGAGTTTCATCCCACCAACGATCAAATCATCTACGCCACAGGGGCGGGCCGATTGTACATCAGCAACGATGGCGGCGCCAACTGGGACTTTGTGCTGCAAACCTTGGGGACAGGCAGCCGCATGTGCGTGGAAGTAACACCCGCTGCGCCGGATTATGTGTACATCCTCAAAACAGGTACCACCGACTTCAGTGGATTTTTTAGAAGCACCGATGCGGGCCAAACCTTTGTGGAAATGAGCGACTCGCCGAACATCATGGGCTGGGCCGCCGATGGCTCCAGCACAGGTGGTCAAGCATGGTACGACCTCTGCATGGCGGCCGATCCTGTCAATCCCGAATTGGTGTATGTCGGCGGAATCCGCATGAAAAAATCCATCGACGGCGGCGTGACGTGGTTGGACATCAACCCCAATTTTTTGCACGTTGACCAGCATGAATGTCAGTTTTCGCCGCACAATCTCGAACTTTATGTGAACAACGATGGCGGTATCTATCGCTATCAAAATCATCAAGAGTGGATGGACATCAGCGATGGCATCATCAATGGACAAATCTACCAATTGGGTCAAAGCGTGAATTCACCCAACCACACCCTCACCGGATTTCAAGACAATGGCACGGCCGAGTTCAATGGGGTGTATTGGAAGCGCCGCGGCGGCGGTGATGGTTTTGAATGTGCCTACGATCACCTCTCCGATGTGACACGCTATGGC
>JAIYCK010000404.1 GCA_027488055.1 Flavobacteriales bacterium
AGCCGTGGTGCAATGGTTGCCACCCCTGTCTGGAAATGAGCTGAGTAAAAATGTATTTTTACCGAATGTATATTCGGTTTCTGTTACTTTTTGTGGAATTACCAATGTGGTTTCCGTTACTATTACGGAAACCACGCCCGAACCCGTGATAGGCGCATCGGGCAATGATTTATGTCCTGGAGAAATTGTCACATTGTTTGGTCCAGTGGGGATGGGCCTATATGCGTGGAGTCCAGGGAATAGCACATCCGATACCTTGGATGTCACAGAAGGGGCAACGTATGTGCTTACTGTAACTGATACCAACGGATGCGTGGGCAGTTCGTTGCCTTACGTTGTGTCGTATTATAATATTAGTCCGCCTGACCTGAACGATTTTTCGGTATGTGAGGGGGATTCTGCTCTTGTTGTGGCCAATGGTGGCAATGTTATTTGGTCGTCAGACCCCGAAGGCAACGATATCATTTCGATTGGAAATTCATATACCTCGCCACCACTTTTTGCTCCGCTGCAAATTTATGTGTTTCGTGAGGATGAGAATTGTCGGAGCGAGATAGCGCCCGTCCTTTTGAATGTGAATCCAGTGAGTGTAGCTTACATAGTGACTGCGGATGCCCAATGGTGCGAAGGATCGACTGCCACATTGGAAGCCAATACACCAGGTCTTACAGGCGCTCAATACGCATGGCAAACTCCTGCGGGCAATGTCGACAATCAAGGCGTGCTCAACTTAGCCAATAGTGTATCTAGTCAAACAGGTTGGTATGTGTTGACAGTTTCGGGGCAAGGATGCAGCAGTCCATCAGATAGCCTCTGGGTTTTGATAGAGAGTCCATATAATCAGGAGCTCATCACGGAGCAATCGGCAGCGGTATGCCGCAATCAACCCTTGTATTTATTCACCGAGGTGGCGCTGAACAATATGTATTGGGAAACTCCATCTGGTATCGTCAGCGATGAGGTTGTATCCATTACTGAAACAAATGAGAGTCATGTGGGGATTTATGTTGTTCATGGGGATGGAGTAGTGTGCACAGCGGTTTATGATTCGGTGGCTATCAGTCTGCGGGAATATCCTGTATTTGATCTATTGGCAGAAGATGTTTATTGCGACGAAGGTTACATGACGGCCCATGTAGCCGAGGGCTATGACTTATATCTCTGGAACACTGGCGATACCGATGCGGATGCAATTGTGCCCTTGAATGGTTTTGTTTTTGTGACTGTCACCAATTTTCCATCTTGTGCAGTGACAGATAGTATTTATGTGGACGACATTGATTGCATCTCGGATTTTCCCAATGTGTTTACCCCCAATGGAGATGGTCAAAATGATTATATTGATTTCGGCTGGCTGCGGATCCCCATTGAGGAGGTGCATATTTACAACCGCTGGGGCAATTTGATTCGTCATCTAACCGTTGAGCCATTTGTGTGGGATGGTCGCAATGATGCGCGCGAAATCGTGAGCGATGCGGCCTATTATTACGTCATTAACAGCCCCAATCCCTCCGGGCAGTTTCACAATGTGGAAGGGTATATTCATGCCTTGGGCAGTGGTCAAGGTGTGAATGGACAGTAGTATTGGAACAGCCTTTAAGGGTTTTTCAATTCATCGAATTTGGCCGTCATGGTGGGATTTCCCTTGGTCAGTTTTTTAATCGTCAAATCTTCTGCTTTGTTATTCGCTAATCTGAGATTATTGACTGAAGACAATAGGTTGTCTTTTGTTTTCTGAAGATGATCCATCGTTTTGTCTATCTCATCTATCGCCGCTTTGAATTGGCGGCTGGCCAGTTCGTAATTTTTATTGAAAGCTGTCTTGAAGCTATTGATATTTTCTTCGAAGTTGGTAATATCAATGTTTTGAGATTTGACCATGGCGAGTTCCGCTTTTGCCTTCATGGAGTTCAATGCGGCGTTGCGAAGCAGGGTAATGATGGGTATAAAAAAAGATGGTCGCACTACATACATTTTGTCGAATCGATGCGACACGTCCACAATACCACCGTTGTATAAGTCGCTATCGGCCTCTAACATAGTAACAAGAACAGCATACTCGCACAGTTTCTCCGTTCGGTCTTTGTCGAGTTCTTTGAAAAAATCCTCATTCTTTTTCTTAGTAGCCGTTGCGTCACCTTCATTCTTCATCTCAAACATGATTGAAATGATTTCATTGCCGAACTCATCTTGCTCGCGATAAATAAAGTCGCCTTTGCTGCCGGATTTGGAATCGTTGTCCTTTTCAAAATAGGCTTTGGAGAAGGCTGTCGCTCTTAATTTATTGAATTCCGTTTCGCAATGCTGTTCCAACGTTTCACCCAACATTTTGGTTGAAAGTTTGGTTTTCATGTCTTTGCGGAGTGCGATTTCATCATCCTTCATACGAATGATTTCGTCTTTGGCCCGGAGTTCGGAAGCGTACTTTTCGATCAAAGATTTTTCTTGAAGCAGTTTTTCAGTTTCGATCAATTTAAGTTGATTCGATAGGTGATCGCGCTCACGAGCAGACTCCTGCACGGCTTGTTGCACGAGCAATTGTTTTTCTGACTCACTCAAATCGATTTTGGCCTTTAACGTTTGAAGCATTTGGTCTTTTGCCGCCAGTTGTTCGGTCAATTGTTTTTCACTCTGGGCTTTCAGCGCGATAATTTCTTTTTCCTTGTTGCTGATTTCGAGTTGTAAACTGTTTTTTATTTCAGCTTGCGCCAATTGGACAGCCGTGTTTTTATCCTTCTCGGCCAAGTCCAAGCGATTGCGCAATTCTTCTTCGAAATGATGATCACGCACTTGTTTGGCAATTTCAGCATAGCCGGCTTC
>JAIYCK010000346.1 GCA_027488055.1 Flavobacteriales bacterium
TTCGCGTATGCCATGGAAGCATGGTAACCCTATAACTGAAAAATCCCGATTGCTCGGGATTTTTCATTTTAATTCATTTCAATAAGATCCTTTCAATTAGGCAAGCGATTCAACACTGCGCTTTACAAACGCGGTCAAATCTTCTCCTTTCAACATTCCTTTAGAGAGCTTAGCCAAGTCAATCGCAAGTTTAATTTTATCCTTGTTAATGACGGTCTGACCATCGGCATCGGTCACGGTTTGACTGAATATCGGATGATTGCTATTGGCCACCAGTTGGTAGCTATCGGGCAATGCTCCGTAGAAACCACCACCGCCCATGGCGCTTTGTTCTTTCATGCGGCGCATCCATTCGCTTTGTGTAATGGTAAAGGGGGCAGCACTTGGACTCATGTTCTCAAAACTCAATTGGAATGTTTTTGAGTCGATCAATTCGGAGATCGCTGGTTTCAATTTTTCCTTTTGTTCGTCGCTCAGCGCACTGCTCTGAATTTCCTCTTTCTCAATGAGCTTATCTACAATCTCTGCATCTACACGCTTGAATTGAAGGTCGCTGTTTTTCATTTCGATATGTTGGATATAGTGCGCTGCTAGCGGACTATCGATGCACACAATTTCATATCCTCTTTCTTTCGCTTCAGCAATAGCAGCATGGTGATCTTCGGTCGAATTGGTATACAATACGATGATTTTACCATTCTTGTCGGTCTGCTGAACTTTGATTTTCTCCTTTAGTTCTTCGAGATTTTTGTATTCGCCATCCGTGTTTTTGAACAACGCAAAATTCACCGCTTTCTCTGCAAACTTCTCGTCTGTCAATGTGCCATATTGGATAAAGATGCTGATCTCATCCCATTTTTGTTCGAAGTCGGGACGATCCGTGTTGAACATGCTGCTCAACTTATCGGCTACTTTTTTGGTGATATGCGCAGATATCTTTTTCACGTTGGAGTCTTCTTGCAAATAGCTACGCGAAACGTTCAATGGGATATCTGGTGAATCAATCACGCCGTGCAACAAGGTCAAGAATTCAGGTAGTATGTTTTTGACCTCATCGGTGATAAACACCTGATTACTGTACAATTGAACCTTGTTCTTCTGCACTTCTACGCCCGCTTTCATCTTCGGGAAGAAGAGAATACCTGTCAAATTGAAAGGATAATCCACATTGACATGGATGTGAAACAGCGGTGCATCGTAAGAGGTCGGATACAATTCATGGTAGAAATCGCCGTAGGCATCATCTTCCAAATCGGCTGGTTTCTTCAACCACAGTGGATGTGTATTGTTGATGATGTTTTCTTGTTGAATTTCCACACGTTTGGTGCGGTCGTTCTCGTCTTTCGCACCCATTGGATCGTCTATCCACTCGCTGCGCATACCAAATTGAATCTCAACAGGCATGAATTTGCAATACTTGGTCAAAATGCCTTCCAAGCGGTCTTTGCTCAAAAACTCCATGCTATCGTCGGCCACGTGCAAAACAATATCAGTACCCGCAGTCGCCTTTTCAGCGGCCGACATGGTGAAATTGGGCGAACCGTCGCAGCTCCACATCACCGGTGTGGCATCCTTGCGGTGGCTGAGTGTGACAATGTCCACTTTAGAAGCGACCATGAAGGCGCTATAAAAACCGAGTCCAAAATGACCGATGATTTGAGCGTCCTTGTATTTTTCCATGAACTCTTCAGCACCGCTAAAAGCAATCTGATTGATGTATTTATCCACCTCTTCGGTTGTCATACCGATACCGTTGTCACGGATGGTGATGGTCTTGGCTTCCTCGTCTAAAATGACCTCCACGCGCAGGTTGTTCGCTTCTGACGAAATTTCACCAGCAACTGACAATGTTTTCACCTTTTGGCAGGCATCTACCGCATTGGACACCAGTTCGCGGAGGAAAATCTCGTGATCGCTGTACAAAAATTTCTTGATGATGGGAAAAATGTTCTCTGTTTGAACATTGATAGTACCTTGAGTTTGCATGTATTCTTGGGTTAATTCTACTTTGTAATTGGACTTGCCCCTGCACAATTGATATGCCAAGGCGAGTTGGATGATCATTTTGTCAGTTCACCTTGTGCACAGCGGGTTGTCAAAGACATTTTGAACAATGGTACAATGGTGCAGCTAAATTCCTAATTTGCCATCCTAATCATTGAAAATATGTCATTCCCTACAGATTTAGAAATAGCCCAAGCATGTCAAATGAAGCATGTCAACGAAATTGCCGGTAAACTGAACATTCCAGCAGATGATCTCGAGCACTATGGCAAATTCAAGGCAAAATTACCGCTCCATCTCATCGATGAGGAAAAGGCCAAAAATGCAAAATTGGTTCTGGTTTCGGCAATTACCCCTACACCAGCGGGCGAAGGAAAAACCACCACATCCATTGGTCTGACCGAAGGATTGAACAAAATCGGAAAGAAAGCGGCCGTGGTCCTCAGAGAACCATCCTTGGGACCTGTTTTTGGTATCAAAGGAGGAGCTGCAGGTGGGGGATATGCCCAAGTGGTTCCGATGGAAGACATCAATTTGCACTTCACAGGGGATTTCAATGCCATCGAAAAGGCCAACAATCTGTTGGCAGCTTTGATCGACAACAATATTCAAAACAAACAAAACAATCTTGGACTGGATCCACGTCAAATTTATTGGAAGCGCGTGATGGACATGACCGACCGCAGTCTGCGCGACATCACCATCGGGTTGGGCGGCACTGCCAACGGTATTCCACGTCAAGATGGATTCAATATTACGCCTGCCAGCGAGGTCATGGCCATTCTATGCATGAGCCGCAGCAGAGAGGATTTGAAACGCAAATTGGGCAATATTTTCGTGGGTTTCACTTACGATCGAAAGCCAATTTACGCCCGAGATTTAAAGGCAGAAGGCGCAATGGCTTTGTTGTTGAAGGACGCCATTCTTCCCAATTTAGTTCAAA
>JAIYCK010000038.1 GCA_027488055.1 Flavobacteriales bacterium
AACAAAGGAAAAATGACGCGATCGAAATGAACATTTAGATACCCAGCGTTGGTTGTTCATGACAATACGGCGTCTGGATTTGAAAAAAAAGCAAATATCTTCGATACTTCTTTTTTAGTTTACAGGATTCACATATTATCTTGGCAGCCGATTAACCTTATACCTTTATTGTATACATGTATTATTCTACAAAAATGAACATCAAATCATTCCTTGGATGTGTAACCATCGCAGCTCTTGCGTTTGGTATCGCCTTCATCACAGGTGAAGAAAAGAAAGTCGCTTCTTATTCAAAGCGCACTGAAACCAAAGAGGGAAATTTCATGGAGAGCGAATGGTTTATGCGTCGACTTCGTGGAAACATACAAACCGGCGACTACGTTCCTTCGGACTTCTTGGAGGTATCAGCAGCCGTGCAAGCGCATGACCGCAACAACACAGGCAACCGCGCCGTGAACTTGGCCTGGTGGGAAATGGGTCCAGACAATGTAGGAGGCCGCACCAGAGCAATTTTGGCTGCTACCAATGACATCATTTTTGCTGGTTCTGTCACTGGGGGGTTGTACAAATCCACCAATGGCGGTAACAACTGGTCACGCGTAACTTCGCTCGATGCGATTCAAAAAACAATGGCTATCTCATGTATCGATATGACCGGCGATGGTACTATCTACATCGGAACAGGTTCGACCTTCGAATCTAGCTTTGGTGGCGATGGCGGCAGCGGCGCAATCGGCGTTGGTTTGTATCGTTCAAGCGATATGGGTGCAACATGGTCTGTTGTTCCTGGCACCGAGCCAGCTGCATTCAGTGCGGGCGATGACTGGGCGTTTATCAATGATCTTGAAGCAGATCCCAACGTCCCATCACGTATTTGGATCGTCGGCAACGCCGGATCTGGTTACTTCGATGGATCAACCAATGTATTGAACATGGATGTAAATGGATTGCCAAGTTCTACAGGTCAAAGCGTAGTGTGGGCCGAGGATGGCTCTTACGCCTTGATCACAGGGGCCAATGGTAATATCTACAAAACGATTGATGGAGGTGTTTCTTTTGAAGACGTGTCAATCTCTGCAATGTCTGGTCAACGCTCTTCTGTGGCTATCTCAAGATCCAATCCACTTCATTGCTATGCGGTATACACGAGTGGATTCATGAAAGGTGTGTTTCATAGCTCAGATAAAGGAACAACCTGGTCGGAAATTTGGCCAGAAGGCATTGATGATTCGTACTCAATTTTCGGCACAGGTCAAGGGGTATATGACCTTGCATTGGCTGTGAATCCTGAAGATGAAAACAAATGCTGGGTGGGTGGTGTAACCCTATGGCAATCAGGCGCTCAATCGTCACCCGTGCAAATCGCATACAATTTCGCATTTGGCGGTTCTGAAAATTATGTGCACTCAGATATCCACACCTTCGAAATTGCTCCAAATGGAGATTGGTACATTGGGTCTGACGGTGGTGTGAGTAAATCCACAGATGGCGGCTTGACTTTCAGCACACTGAATCGTGGTTACAATGTCACACAGTTCTACGGTATTGCTCATTCTGCGGGTTACGCAGTAATGGGGGGAGCGCAAGACAACGGTACGCAAGTGATCCTTGGAATGGACAATGGCTTCTTCCCGAATGTAACGGATCAGCAAGCTCTTGAGATTACTGGTGGTGATGGATTCCATTGCGATATGTCACAGAATAGCATGGGCAGCCCATTCCTATTCACATCGAGTTATTATGGCTCAATTGGCCGCTACAATGCGCAAGGTTCAGGTGGAGCCTTTTATGACAACGAGATCGACAACCTAACAGATCCAAACGCCACATTGGGATTGGGTATCGGTATTTTCTACACGCCAATGCGCCTTTTTGAAAATACACAAGATGAAACTGCGCAACAAACAGTATTGGCAGTGAATCCAACCAATCATACCATCTCTGACACTACGATCACCTTGTATACCAACAATTTGGGATTCCCATTTGAATATACAATCGGACCGGACGATGAATTGCGTTTCTGGGATGAGTTGATTCGCCCATCTTTCACTTATCCAACACCTGATTTTGTAGATCCTGAGTTCTTCTGGCTCGATCCTCAAACCAATTATGAAATAGATGAATGCGATACTACATTGGTCGAAGTCATTGAAACAGTTGCTATCTATGATACCACGTCTTTCTTGCTTACTTGGATTGACACAGTTTATGTTCCTGAATTGAATGATACTCTATTCTTCGAAAATTCGGAATTAATCATCACCGACATCGATACGACTTTCTCGGATATCACTGTGTTGGAAGAGGTCATCGACTGTCAAACAGTCTATTTTTACGAGGCTGACACCTTGGTCAATGTGGCTGAACGCCGATTGGTGCAAGACAAATACTCTAGTTTGTTTGTAACGGCATTTACGGGTACGGATGGTATTTGGATTACACGCCAAGCGCTCAACCTCAATGTCACTCCAGACTGGTGGAGAGTATCCGATGCACCTGGTTCGGGTGTGCGCTCTTTTGAATTCTCACGCGATGGAAATACCATGTGGTACACCTCTTGGTCGGGCGGATTGTGGCGCATCACGGGCTTCAACAATGTGTGGAGCGCAGCGAGTACCTCTAACCTTGTGATCACGCAAGTATTGTCTTCATCTCAGATCATCACCGATGTGGCTGTTGATCCAACAAATGACAATCACGTGGTTATCACATTCGGCGGTTATGGCACTGTAACCGGCGGTAAAGTGCGTGAGTCATTCAATGCAATGGCACCTGCGGCAGGTGACGTTGATTGGAATAATATCTGGGATTTCAGTGGCGATATGGTGAACATGGAGCGTATGCCTATTTTCTCTGCAATCATCAATGTCGAAAATCCTGATGTGATAGTGGTAGGAACAGAATACGGAGTATATGCTACCGACAACAACGGAACAGAGTGGACACACTGCTCCAATGTTGCAGAAGAAAGCGTAGGTAGCCTTTCTTATGTGCCTGTGTTTGATATCCGCCAGCAAGTGCACAACAACGAACGCTTCATGTCTCCTGAGAATTATGGAGTGATCTACGCAGGAACACACGGTCGTGGTATTTTCCGCTCATCGGATTATCTCAATAGCACAGAAGATTTGGATAATGCGGCCAATGCGAACGCATTGAATGTATTCCCCAATCCAACTCAGGCAGAGGCCTTCGCTCAGATCAACTTGGATCAACCAATCAACAGCGGTGCGATCAAAGTATACAGCGTGACAGGTTCTTTGGTGAGCAATATCAACTTGGGATACACTGCTCGTGGAAACCACAAAATAGCGCTCAATGCTGAGGGTCTAACTGCTGGTAACTACATTGTAGTGTTGGAGGCCAACGGGAAAAGCACCGTGGGTAAATTCATCAAGACAAACTAATTGTTGATCGCATGATATGAAAATGGGAGGCCTAGCCTCCCATTTTTTTTGTAGCCATTTTTTTTATTTCTTGTCCGCTTTTATCATTCGATTGAAGTAATTTCGAAGGATTAATCAGGGTACAGCATGAGTGAAAGAATACGGGTGGCAATCAATGGATTTGGACGCATTGGGCGCACGTTGACGCGATTATTAATCGCCTCTCCTCAGATTGATTTGATTGCGATCAACGATCTCTCTGATGCCCTTACGATGGGCCATTTATTCAAATACGATAGTATCAATGGCAAATTCCATGGCGATGTATCGGCTGATTCAGAAAGTATTCAAATCAATGGTCACAAAATCCATTTTTTCCAAGCGCGCGATTGGACAACCTTGCCATGGACGGAGCTTGCAATTGATGTCGTAATCGATTGCAGTGGCCAAATCAAAACGGCATCTCAAGCAAATGATCACCTGGCGGCAGGTGCGCAACGCGTATTGATCAGTGCTCCGGTAGAGGACGAACAAATACCCCTTTTTGTACTCGGCGTTTCCCCTCTGAAGTCAATCTCTGGCGAACGTATTATTTCCAATGCGAGCTGCACAACCAACAACGCGGCTCCCATGATTCAATTATTGGATCAATTCTGCGGAATAGAGAGTTGTTACATCACCACCGTGCATAGTTATACCAGTGATCAGCGACTGCATGATGCACCACACAAAGATTTGAGACGAAGCAGAGCGGCCAACGAATCGATCATTCCCACGACCACAGGCGCGGCCAAAGCGCTCACCAGAGTGTTTCCCAATCTCGCAGATAAAATGGGTGGATGCGGCATTCGTGTACCTGTGCCCAATGGCTCACTCACCGATATCACATGTCTTGTCAGAAATCCGCTTGGGGTGAATGAGATCAACCATCTCTTCAAAGAGGCTGCGCAAGGTCATTTGGCTGGTATTTTGGAATATACCGAAGATGCCATTGTCGGGGTGGACGTTCTCAAGAATCCTCATTCATGCTTATTCGACGCGCAACTTACCAGTGTCATTGGCTCAATGGTGAAAGTGGTGGGTTGGTATGACAATGAATTTGGCTACAGCAATCGAATGCTGGATGTTCTGAAAATTTGGCCGAAGTAATTCCAATCGTCCGCCCGAGTTGAACTAACTTTGAGGAATAAGTAAAGAGGTATGATATATCATTTCAACGCGCACCATTCGGTGTTCAATCAATTCGTTCGTGAAATCAGAGATCAGGTGATCCAAAAAGATCGTGCGAAATTTCGAAATAACATCGTGCGTATGTCCGAATTGATGGCTTACGAAATTTCCAAGACCTTCAAGTTTCAATTGGAACTCGTCACCACGCCGTTAGGGGTGGCCGAGCTAATGGTCCCAGAGGAGCAGCCTGTCATTTGTTCTATCATGAGAGCTGCGTTGCCCATGCATCAGGGTTTTTTACAAATATTTGATCAAGCGGATTCAGCCTTCGCGGCGGCATTTCGTAAACATCACAAAAGTGGAGAATTTGAAATTGAAATGGATTATCTGTCTTCACCTGATTTGACCGACCGAACGCTCATCATTGTGGATCCCATGCTAGCTACTGGTAGTAGCATTGAATTGGTGTATAAACAGCTCCTCATTCATGGTAAGCCAGCGCAAGTGCATGTGGCAGCCTTGATCGCCTCTGAGGCTGGTCTCGACCGTGTGCGAGCAAAACTTCCCGAGAATACTCATTTCTGGATCGGCGCCATTGATAAAGAACTTACGGCTCAGGCATACATCGTTCCAGGACTTGGTGACGCGGGTGATCTTGCTTTTGGGAGGAAAGTATAATGATGGATTATTTGTTTGATGTAGCGGGAATGTGGTTGCTAAGTATTGTAAAATTCATAGCCACTCCATTTGTTATGCTCATGCGCCCCGACCAAAAGTGGTCGTTCCTCGAAACCATTTTGATTACTTCGTCAGGAGCTGCATTGGGATCTTTTGTGTTCTATCATTTTGGTGAAATCATATTCAATTGGTGGGCACATCACTTTCCCAAAAAAAGGAAAAAAATGACGCGCATGAACAGGTGGATCGTCAATATGAAAATGAAATATGGACTGAAGGGCATCTTGTTCATCGCTGGTTTAATTTCAGTCCCAATTTCTGCGATGGTAGTGGCCAGGTTGTATCGACATCAACCGACCGCTCTTCCCAAATTAATCATTGCATTTTTTGTTTGGTCCTCCGTGCTTACAACTTTGGCATGGGCCATCAGCTTGACCTATTAATAGATGAAAAAAAAATATACAACTTTATTCTTTGACCTCGATGGAACATTGTGGGATCTAAAGAAGAATACAGAATTAACCCTCAGGGAACTTTGGATAGAGTCGCAGCTCGAGGCACAGGCTACGGGTGATTTCAGTCGGTTCTTTCAGCGATATACCTTTCACAATGACCAAGTGTGGGCGCTTTATCGAGACAACAAAATTGAAAAGGAAGTACTGCGTGTCGCGCGATTTGAACGTACGTTCAGCGATATGAATGTCAGTTGGTCAAACGCACAAATCCTACAATTTGCCGACCAGTTTATTGAGCGATGCCCAAGACAACCAAACGTGTTGCCGGGCACATTCGAGATACTCAATGCGTGCAAGGATCAATTCAGAATGTGTCTGATTACCAATGGATTCAATGAAATTCAAACGATTAAAATGGCCGCGGCGGGTATCGACCATTTTTTTGAGTCCATCGTGTACAGCGAGGATTTGGGGATCAAGAAGCCGCATCCTGAAATTTTTCAACTTGCCATGCAACGCGCAAATTGCAAACCCGAAGATGCCTTGATGATCGGCGATGACTGGGATGCAGATATCATTGGTGCCATGGGCGTTGGAATGGATCAGGCTTTTCTGGGTGCTACCGAAAATCAATTGAATGAAATTAGATTGGCAGATGGCCTGAAGCCACTGCGCCACAATAGAC
>JAIYCK010000336.1 GCA_027488055.1 Flavobacteriales bacterium
CTTTGGATGTCCTTCTCACTCTTCTCAATGGAGCTGCGCAACTTCTTACGGAGCTTCTCGCGCTCTTTCTCTTCATCACGAGAAAATGAAGCCGAACTTTCATTCGGCACTATCACTGGTTCCGCTTTCTTTTTTACAGCTTTTTCAAATTGCGCAATGGATGCTGCCCGCTTCTCTTTCAAGAAATCCAACACATTGCCTTCCCAAACTTTCAAACGATCGGGCATGATCTCGTACACAATTTTGGTGAGCCCATCCAAGAAATCACGATCATGGGATACCACCAGCATAGTGCCATCGTATTTCAATAAGGCCTGTTTCAAGACTTCCTTGCTCGCCAAGTCCAAGTGATTGGTGGGTTCATCCAGCACCAAAAAGTTGTATGGCTGCAACAACAATTTACACATGGCCAAACGTGCTTTCTCTCCCCCACTGAGGACCTTTACTTTTTTGTCAATGTCGTCGCCACTGAACAAAAAAGCACCCAACAAAGAACGAATGCTCTTTCGAATATCGCCCACAGCCTCGTCATCGATGGTTTGGAAAACCGTCTTTTCGCCGTCTAAAATATCTGCCTGATTTTGGGCATAATACCCCACACTTACTCCATGTCCCTTGATCATTTGGCCGTCATGTTCCTCGCTACCCATAATCATCCGAATCATGGTCGATTTACCAACACCATTTTTACCCAAAAGCGCAATTTTCTCACCGCGCACAATTTCCATCTCCACACCGTTAAATAAACGAAGATTGCCATAAGCTTTGCCCAATTGCTCACCACGCATTATGACCTTGCCTGCATGAGGGGCAGGTGGAAATTGAATTCTCACTTTCGTGCCATCGAACTCATCAACTTCCACTTTATCGAGCTTTTCCAATTTGCGAATCAAGGTTTGCGCAAAAGCGGCCTTGTCCTTTTTTGCCCTGAATTTGTCAATCAGTTTTTGAGTATCCTCAATGTATTTCTGCTGATTCTTTGCTTCACGTTCTTGACGTTCTATTTCATCTTGTCGTTGAACGATATACTTCGAATACGAAAACTTGTAATCATACACCGTCGATTTCGAAATTTCAATTGTGCGTGTTGTTACATTGTCTAGGAAGGTTCTATCGTGGGAGATTAATACAATGGCTCCTGGATAGTCAACTAGGAATGTCTCCAACCATTCAATGCTTTCAATATCCAAGTGATTGGTGGGCTCATCGAGTAACAACAAGTCTGGATTTTGCAATAGAATTTTTCCTAATTCTACACGCATCTTCCAACCTCCGCTGAATTCTTTCATTGGACGTTTTAGATCTGGCGAAGTGAATCCCAATCCTTTTAATACCTTTTCAATTTTTTCCTCGACATTGGCAGAGCCTATTAAATCGAGACGATGCGATGCCGCTTCCAATTGATCCAATTTATTTGAGTAGTCATCAGAGGTATAGTCCTCATGCACGGCAATATCATTGCCCAATTGTTCGATCAAGGCTTTGAGTTCTTGTACTTCACTAAAAGCAGATTTAGCTTCCTCGTAAACCGCCGCATCCTCATTGTGATGCATTTCTTGAGGCAAGTAACCCACACTTGTGCCTCTCGCAAAGGCGATTGAGCCTTCATTGGGCTTTTGGATACCAGCAAGGGTTTTCAGCATGGTCGACTTTCCTGCACCATTCTTTCCCACCAAACCAATACGGTCGCGAGGTCCAATGAAAAAACCAATTTTCGAAAACAACGTGCGCGAGCCAAAATAGATGCTCAAATTACCAACAGTTACCATATGTGCGTTTGCATTTGATCCACATTTTCAAATGCGGCTGCAAAATTACCGCTTCCTTGTCGTTGTGCAAAGGAGAATCTTTGTGCAATTGCTATGGCTCAATCAAATAAAAAAGGCTCACTAATAAGTGAGCCTTTTAATATCAAAATCCTGCAATATCAATAATGCCATAGATCGTGTTCCATGATGAACAAATCGTTCTTGATTTTTTCACTTTCTAGCAAAGCGTCAATACCCTTTGCATAGGAATCAATACCGCGATCGTATACGTTATCTTCTTTGATAATGTAACTAGTGAACCTTCTCAATTGGAACAATTGATCAAAGGTCATTTGTTGGGAATTGTTATGTGAATTGAACACATCGAAATTGTTGAAGATGTAACGGCACTCAGGATAGTAGAGCCAAAAAAGCTCTTTGGTACCTTTGATTTCGCCAGACTCATTGCGTTTCAAAACCACAGGTGCGATACCAATGATTCTTACATAACGTTCTGAGCGCTGCTTATCAAACAACCAGTCTTCCTTAAGTTCATAGGCCACTACGTCTTGTGAACTGATGGGTTCTACAGACCGCACTTCTTTCTTCTCGCCTGTTTCGAGATCCTCCGTATAACGAATGACCACAGGATTCAGGATAGAATCAAGTTCTTCCTTTTCCATTTGATAACGAAATTCATCGTCATCTTGTGTTGGACCAAGGCTGTATGCAGTGATCGATCCTTCTTCTGTCAAACCATAACGAATCACATCAAAAAGGCTCTTTCTTCCAACGATTTCATCGATGGGATAATAGAGATCTTGATTCATTTTCTGACGCAAGTCGATCATTTGCCACATGCGGCGGGCCCACAATACGTCAGCTTCACGCAAATTGGGGTATGCGATCACTTTACGAGTTGGATTGTGCTCACGCACATATGCACCATCAAGTACGGTTTGCTCTTGCGCCTGTGCTGCTATGGAAAGCAACATGGTGGCTAGCACGATGAAACGATTTTTTCTTGTCATGATATGCAATGATTAATGCTTAGTTCAATTTCAATGTAATCGGCGAAAGCTTTCGGGTTGTACCGTCTGGCATTTTACAAATTACATTTTCGATGAATATCTTGTCACCCGTTTTGGACGCTTTGATGGCTGCTGAAGCATCGCCATTGATGTTGGCGCTGTTACAAGCATATTCCTTCAACTTACCACCACTGCTGATGGTGATCATCCACGACTGAATGGATGCTGTGACTGGAAAGTCAAAGTTGTCCATTGCAGCGCGCAAACCTGCTGCCACACCCGCATCACCTTTAGAGATCACTTGATCACTTGGGCGTTTACCACCAAACGATGGAATTGGATCTGGAATAGGTTTAACACGGAATTCTTTGGTACCCATGTCGGTTTGTTGACCATTGATTTCAGCAGTTACACTGATCTTAGCCGTCGCACCTGCACTTGGTTTCACATTCCATTCCCCATCGGAAATTTTGGTGAAGCTTTCACAACCTTCGCAACGCGGTTGCATTTGATTGGGAGAAACACCAGGAACAGAAATTTCAACAGGATTGTCCAAACCACGGTAGAACACATTCATTTGCTTAGGTGAAACCACCAAAGCAGGCTGCCCTACTGTGAACGGAGGAATGTAGTAGTTCAAGAACTCTTCTTTTCCATTTTTCAAATAGCTGATTTGTCCTTTGTAACCGTGTTGTCCAAGGGTCAAGCCACCTGTATTAACGGTGAAAATACATTTACCATCTGGACCTGCCGCAATTCCGCCTCCACTAGCTCCTGAGCCAATAGAGACCTCAGTTGGCATTGGACCAGAGTATTCACCACCTGGGTAAATTTTGGTTGTGCTATTCTTGTTATAAGCAGCCAAGTAAATCTCCGCCTTGAATTCATCACCTTTCAATACATACGACTGCATTGGAACCGCAGCCACTGTAACGTCCGTGAATTTCATATCGGTTGCATTGATTTTTCCAGCCAATTCAGAAAGAATGTTGGCTTTGGTATTCAATACGTCGGTTTGAATCTTCGAAACAGTTGCAATTACTGCTGCCAAAGGAGAGTGGAAGAATTTGTTTACTTCCCATGATTCTTCTTTTCCTTCAACGTCTTTTTGCAAGCCAAAAGAGAACGTTGTATTGATGGACGAGATCAAATTTTCGCTCAATGTTTGCTCAGCACCCGTAATGTCCGTCACCTTGATTCCTTTCATGTCGTTGGCAAAAGCTTCCAACTTTGATCTCAATTCCCAAGCAGACCAAGCTGTCTGAACAGGAGTTTGAGGGACTGAACCAATCAACATTGTGGTGTTGTTTTGATTTTCGTCTGGTTTAGAAACTTTTTTCTTGCCACCTTCATCGAGGGCTTCAGGGCCAATGAGGTCAATAGCCTTTTCGCCATTCATGAACTTTTCCCATCCGTCGCCTGTAGGACTTCCGGTCATAGAGGCTGCCATTACGTGGGCCTTGAATTGTTCGATGTATTTCACCAATTCCATTGATTTGGCCTCTACCTCTTCGGCTTTCGCCAAATAAGGAACAGCCTTTTCTTTGTCCTCGGCTTTGACATTGCGCAAACCTTCCAAGGTAGCCATGGATTTGGTTTGAATAATATCACACGTTGTCAATTGTGCATGGTTGATCTGCAAAAACGCATTGAGTACGTCTTTGGAGATGTTCATCGCCAAGAGAGCGGTGAGTACCAAGTACATCATACCGATCATCTTCTGCCTGGGGGTTTCCTTTCCGCCTGCCATTTCCTTGTTTGTTATTAATGGTTAATGTGTGGTTTAACTTCTACAGAGTAGTAGATAAACGTGCATTATTGGCGGGCAGTGCCCATTGCATTCAACATATTGCTGTATACGCTATTCAACGATTTCAAATTGCGCGACAACTCAGCGATGTTTTCTTTATATGCTTTTGTATCTTCCACAGAATCGGCCAAATTTTTAACCAAAGCTCCCATGTCACCAAACATGGTGCGGGTGGTTTCCAATTCTTTCAATTGCAATTCGTACATGCCGTTCAAGGCAGTTAGGTTTTCGCTCATCTTTTGAAGGTGAGCACCTGCAGAAGCGCCATCTTTGGCATGATCTGTCAAGCCAGTCAATGTTTCTGAGGCAGCCTGGTAGGTATCAGCCAATGCGTTTACTTTAACAGAAGCGCCTTTCAATGCTGACGCATAGTCGCTAGAAGCGGCAGCCGATTCTGCAATGTCAGACAAATCCTTTGCTTTGTTGCTGAAACTCTTCATGCCTTCACCCAAACTAGCGATCAATTCAGGCTCAATTTTGGCTTCCGCCAACATGTTGTCCAATTGCGCTGTCAAGCTTCCACCATTGTTGCCACCGCCTCCGATAGCTGTCTTTTTGCCTTTGTTTTGTTCTTTCAAAGAATGCTTTGCCTCATCTGGCAATGCCAATTCAGGATACACCAATGACCAATCTGGTTCTTCGTGTACTTTTTCGAAAGCAGAGAAGAAGAAGATAAAAGCCTCAATGGTGAGACCAGAGATCAACATCAAACTCGCACCTGGCCAGTGTTCAATCTTGAACATCGCACCTACGATTACAATTGCAGCCCCAATACCATAGAGCTTCGCCATAAAACTTTTCCAGCCTTTGCTTCCGGGTTTCATAAATTTAACTTGTTTGTTGGTTGTTACTTGGTTTAAAAAAACTTGCGGTTATAAAATACAGGCATCTTGCAGATACCAATCGATTATTCATTGTTAAAGTCTTCAGGCGCTACATTCTTACCACGTCCGAGGTAAGACATCACACAACGGAATCCAATGTATGATTTGGCAGTATCCTGATATTCATATGAACGAGTTCCTGTTTGGATAAAATATCCAATGTCTTTCCAGCTTCCACCACGAATGACCTTGCGTTTCATGGATGGGGGATCTGTTTCAAGGGCACGATAGTCATACTCAGAGCTCATGTCATGAGTGAATTCGTACACCGATTCATCATATGCAGTGTTGGTCCATTCGGCCACATTGCCTGCCATGCAGAACAAGCCATAGTCATTGGCACTGTAAGAAGCGATTGGTACTGTATAGCATCCATTATCTTCTACATAGTCACCACGCATCGGCTTGAAGTTGGCCAACGGACATCCGAGGTTGTTACGGATGTAAGGACCTCCCCAAGGATAAGGCGACAATTCCAAGCCACCGCGAGATGCAAACTCCCATTCGGCCTCTGAAGGAAGACGGAAGCGCTGCACGAACGTTTCACCGCTATTGGTTTTGAATTCGTTTAGAATTTGGGTTCTCCATGCACAGAATGCCTGACACTGACCCCACGTCACGCCCACTACTGGA
>JAIYCK010000367.1 GCA_027488055.1 Flavobacteriales bacterium
ACTTGATAGTTCTGTTTATTTTCAAGTGGCCTGCTATTTAGTTTATCACCAAATTCATATTGGTTGGCCGCCGTATTCATTACATACCCTCCTGGAATGTAGACATCATCGTTATTTTGGGTCTCACTTGTTTGATAGTTGGGATCGAACAGGTTTTGTATGGACCGAAGAATACACGTGTTGATCACTTTGAAATTCTTTGATTCTATGGCTAAGGACCAGAGGCTCGATTCGAAGTAATCGTTATAAATCAGATCGCCACTTGCTTCTACACCCGTGTTTGTGAAGGAAGTTGGCTGGACGTTATATATCACGAGCTTTGGATTGAGCTTTTTAAAATAGCGACTCAAAAGCACCTCTGTTTGAATTGGTGTTTGCACGCTGGATCCGAGGTTAAAGATTTTAATATTCTGCTCGTCGAAAAAACGGGGGTCATAACCCCTGTATGCATCTGAAGCACCAAGAACAAGGACGTCGATATTTTCCTTAGCTTTCACTTCTTGCAGTCTCTTTTTTAGGAACCCCTTTAAGCCATAGTTGTAGTTGAAAAACTGCGTGTATTTCGTTGGAAGAACAGTCAGAGTTATTGCCAATAAACAACAATAAACAATCGATGAAAAAATGGAGAATGCCAATATTCTATAGATCCACTTCATAGTTTAGAATTGTTGATAAACGAAAGGCGTGATAGAGGATTGCATTGTCAGGCCAATGAGAAAAATCACAAATGCATAGGCACACCAACGGAGAATAAAGTGTCGATGGGGAAGAATATTTTGCAGAGGAAATTCTTTTCGCCGACCTAGCCATTCTATGAGAATGAATGCCGAGATGATACAAGAGCCATAAAACATTGCGAAGTTCAAATCAATGGGACGGACCCAGCCTTTGACGAGAAGATTCTGTATGAAGTGCAAAGCCTTCTGAGGCGACTCCGAGGTAAAAATTACATCCGCAATGCTCACGAGGCAGAATACACCAACTATTCTTAAGAAGGTCCTAAAATTGAGAGACTCTAGCACTTGATTTTTTTTGCCTGAAATTTTTTTGCCCTTGGCGAGAGGCAGGATGAAAAAGCAACCGTGGAGAATTCCGAACATGATGAAGGTGATGTTTGGCCCATGCCAAATACCACAAACAATCATGTTGATGAGGATGGCCAAAAACAAACCGAGATTACCGAGGTTTCGAAACGCGATAGTGAGCGGAGTAAAGACATGACTGGTGAGCCAAATGGTAAGAGAGATATGCCACCTTCTCCAAAATTCGACAATAGATGTTGAAAAAAACGGGTAATTGAAATTTCTGGTAATCTCAAAACCGATAACCATAGCTACAGCTTCGGCCATGTCGCAATAACCACTGAAGTCGGCATAAATTTGAATGGCAATTGCAAAAGCAGCGAGCAGAAGAATAAAGGACGAGTATTGCTCACAATTGCTCACAATAGGATTTGCCAAGTTCCCACATGCAGAAGAAATCGTCAGTTTTTTGAAGAGGCCCCACAAGAACTTAACTCCGGCTTGATTGAGTTTGGCAGCATTAAAAGCCCTGTGCACAGCAGATTGTTTTGAGAATACACCGGAAGTATCGATGGGACCTGCCAAAACACATGGAAAAAACGCGATGTAATTAAAGAAGTTCAGCCAATCTTCGATTGGACTTGTTTTTCGCTTGTAGACATCCAATACATACCCAAGACCACGGAAAACAAAATAGCTGATGCCAATTGGGATGGCAATGCTATAAAAATTGGGGATTTGGTTCAGATCATGATAGCCAAGCAACGATGCAATAGAGGCGATATAAAAGCCAACATATTTGAAGTAAAACAGAACGCCAACATTAAAAAAAACAGCGAGGTTTTTCCAGTTTTTTTTCTGTTGTAATAATGAGGCCGAGCCGACTTTTCTGCCCAACGAAAAGTTGGCCCATGAAAAGAGGATCAACAGTGGAATGAATTCGAAATTCCAAATACCATAGATGGCGTAGCTCCCGGCAAGTAAAACTACGTTTTGAGCCTTGGCTGTTTTGACGATGGGACTCCAATAAAGGGCCATAAACAGCATGAAGAAGACAAGGAATTCAAAAGAGAAAAAGGACATGTCGTGCGGGGGCTGAAGAGAATGAGTTTATTAACTCAATTTTATTGGCGAAGATAAGAGTTTTTGACATAGAGATAGTATATTTGTGACCCAAAGCAATAAATTAATCTGACTCTAGATGACCAAAGAAAGAGTGTTAGAAGAGGTAAACAATATTTTCCGTGAAGTGCTGGAAAATGAGCTTATAGTGATATTACCAGAAACTGTTGCCGACGATATTGAGGAGTGGGATTCTTTGACTCATATTCATCTTGTGGTGCAAATGGAAAAACACTTTAAGATTAAATTCTCATCGATGGAAATCCAATCATGGAACAACGCCGGTGAAATGGTAGACTCAATAGCAGCCAAGGCTCCAGCACAATAGATAACCTTATGGAAACCTTTTTGGAGCTCAAGCGCAATTCTAAGAAGCCGACAGATGGCTTTGATCGATTTAATTTGGCCGTATTAGGAGATAGCGCAACACAATTTTTAAAGATTGGCTTGATAGGGTCTGCTTGGAATGCCAGGATACAATTGGATTTGTGGGAGGCGGATTTTGATCAAATACTCAATCAGGTATTTGATATGAACTCAGATCTTTATGAGTCAAATCGAGACGGTGTTTTGTTGTATTATTCATCAGAGAAGCTCTGGCATAAATTCAACAAGACCAATGCAGACGAAAGAGAAGGTTTTGCATCCAAGTATATAGCTGAAATCGAAGAGGTTATTCAAACAATCGGTTCGAGAAGTGAAGCAAAAATTATCATTTACAACCTCGCTGAATTTGATGATGCTGTATTTGGAAATCTGACTAACCGTGTAACCGGTTCTTTTCTTTTTCAGATTCGTAAATTCAATTATGAGCTTATGTTGTTGTCTCAGAGGACAGCATCATTGTTTGTAGTCGATTTGAATGCAGTTCAATCAAGAATGGGCAGAGAGCATTTTCATGCGGCAAATATTCAGATTAACTCAGACGTCATGATGTCGCTTGAGGCAACGGCACAAGTGGCGCAGCAAACACTAAAGCTGATCGCTTCGATGAAGGGGAGATCGAAAAAGTGCCTTATTCTGGATCTTGACAATACACTTTGGGGAGGAATCGTTGGTGATGATGGATATGAGCACCTTCAAATTGGGAGTTTGGGCATCGGTAAAGCCTTTTCTAATTTGCAGTGGTGGGCGAAAAGACTGCAAGAGCGAGGCATTATTTTGGCGGTTTGCAGTAAGAATTTCGAAGAGGTAGCCAAAGAACCTTTTGAAAAGCATCCCGACATGGTGCTGAAGTTGTCTGATATTGCTGTATTTGTCGCTAATTGGGAAAACAAGGCTGACAACATTCGTCATATTCAGCAGATTTTGAATATTGGTTTTGATTCAATGGTTTTCTTGGATGATAATCCTTTTGAGCGAAATATTGTGAGAACTAGTTTGCCCGAGGTATTGGTTCCCGAATTGCCGGAGGACCCTGCACTTTACCTTGAATATTTGCAGGCTCAAAATATTTTCGACACGATCATTTATTCTTCATTTGACAAACAGCGAACAGAGCAATATCAAACGGAAGCTAAGAGAGCGACACTTTTGGCAAGCTTTACCAATGAGTCAGAGTATTTGCAAAGCCTGAATATGACTTGCGAAGTGGAAGCACCAAATAGGTTTAACATCCCACGAATTGCGCAGCTATCACAAAGGTCAAATCAATTCAATCTCAGGACAGTAAGGCTGACTGAGGCAGATCTTCTTAGGTGGGAGAACGACAAGTCATACGAGGTCATGAGTTTTTCATTGGCAGATCGCTACGGGGATTATGGTTTGGTTTGCGTGGTTATTTTAAAGGACCAAGGAAATCGACAGACTTTTATTGAAAATTGGTTTATGAGTTGCCGGGTTTTAAAACGCGGCATGGAAAATTTTACTTTAAATACCATTGTTGAAAAAGCCATTGAGAGGGGGTGGGATAGGATTCATGGAGAGTATATTCCAACAACCAAAAACGCGATGGTTTCGAGCCATTTTTCTGAGTTGGGATTTCTAGGTTATAATGGGCTGTGGACATTGGAGGTCAGTGATTATGAGCGTAAAGAAACCTTTATCTCTAAATTAAAAAATCCAATGATCGTTCAACCTTTGTGACGTACGCGGCGTCTTATCCAACAGAAAAACCCTCGCGACCCCATTGTTAACAACTTGTTCGCATCCAAATATTTTGGCTAATGGAATTAGCGAATTTTGAAGAATACATAGTTTACGACCTTAACAGAATGTTTCAAATCATCAAGAATAGAAGAGTAATCCTAGGGCTTATTTGTTTGTTGGGCTTGATGTGTCTAGTCCCAAGCGCTAGTGCCAATCATATACTGGGCGGCAATATTACATGGACCTGTTTGGGCGGTAACAATTATCAATTGACCTTGACGTATTATAAGGATTGTTATGGCAATATTGGTGATCCCTTGACTGAAAATGTGACCATCATTCCGATCGGGGCATGTGGAGGTGTTCAAACCTCAACTGATTTGGACTTTGTGAGCGCCACCGAGATTTCAGATTTGTGTGCCACCGAGTTTCCCAATAGTTCTTGCTCTGGCGGTTTGAATCCGGGTACGCAGCAGGTCATCTATCAAGGCACCGTGTCATTAGCAGCAGGCTGCACTTGGCGGGCTGTATACAATGACCAAGACTGGAATTACTTCAATAACATGACGGTTGGAAGCAATGATGCTTTCATCTATTCCGAGATCAATACAACCAATTGCAACAATAGCAGCACCTTGCCCTCCACGGTGGTGGCTCCAGCGATACCTTATTTATGTTATAATGCGCCATATAGCCATACGATTTTAGTAAATAACCCCAATGGCTACACACTCAATTATTCGCTTGTCAATACCTTGACGACAGGAGGTAGCGTAGTCAATCCGCCTGTGAGCGCACCTGGTTATACGATACCGAGTGGAGTATCTTTGGTAGGCAATACGCTCAATGTTACCAATGTGAACGGGGCCAATGGCTTCACCTTTTTTGGAAACTATGTCTTCACGGTGCGCATTGAAATGCTCAGCGGTGGCAATTTGGTTGGTGTGATCTACGAAACCATCACTTTTGTGGTTCGTAACTGTGCTCCTACTGTGACCACATTTGATTTGCCAGCAGTACAAAGCATTGGAAATGAAACTGTTCAAGATGGCACCAATGCCGTTTCGGTGTGTGCAGGAGACTCTTTGCATTTTGAAGTCCAGGCCGGTAATCCCGATCTATTTCGTGGGATTGCATTGACCTACAACGTGGCACCGCCCTTGCCTGGCTTGGTGATGAATCAAAATGGCCTGAATCCAGCCATTGGAGAATTCAGCGTGGACAATACCAATGGTTTGGCCGGTACATATACTTTGACCGTCACCGCCACGGATGACGCATGTCCCAATCCCGATACAGATCAAGTGGTGATAACCATGGTGATTCACCCCAATGTCGCTGTGAATTTCACTGATTCCACCATTTGTCGCAACGTCAACACCCAAATCATTGCCAGCGGTTTACCCAACGTGGCCAATTATGATTGGACGATTGTGAGTGGCGATTTGACGCCTGCGCTTGTGGACGGACTGGCGAGTCAGACAGTGGCGCCCGATAGCACAACGGTGTATCAAGTAACAGGTATCGGAGTGCCTGCGCAATGCACGGCGAGCCAAACGATTACCGTGCATGTGGCCTTACTCAATGTGACACAGGTAGTGTCTGGTGAAACATGTAACTTAACCAATGGAAGTATCGATATCACTCCCGTTGGTGATGGCTCATCCAACTACACCTATGCATGGACGGGCACAGGTGTAGCGGCCAATGCGCAGGATCAGAATAATATCAATGGTGGCAACTATTCGGTGACCGTCACTGATGCGATTTATGGTTGCGCTATTACAGAGAATTATGTGGTTTCGGATAGTCCACAGCCTACTGCAACGTTTACGGGAAGTACCACAGTCTGTGAGAACGGCACCGCCAATGTGACGGTCAATTTCACTGCAGGGCAGGCGCCTTTTGATTTTGTTGTAACGCCGGCTGTGCTGCCTCTGCTCAATTCGACCAATGTGCCAGCCAGCTTTACCTTTCCAATTCAAATGGGGTTGACCACCCAAACGTATACCATTACAAGTATCACGGACAATACAGGTTGCACTGCTGTCACCAATTATCCAGTGACGATTACAGTGCGGCCTACGATTTTGGGAACATTTATTCAGCCGGGTCCACTTTGCAGCGGAGAACCTTTGTGCTTGGAAATCGACTTCAGTTCGCTTGGAGGCATGTACAATCTCACCTACAACAGTGGTGGAGCGCCAACTACAGTGAGCATTTTGGACAATGATTGTATCAACGTGAGTCCCAATTTGACTGCGACCACCATTTTTGATGTGGATCAAGTGGCTTATACAACAGCTCCATTGTGCCCCAGTGCAGACGCTGTGATGGCTCCAACTACAGTGATTGTCAATCCATTGCCAACCATGAATTTGAGCGGGGGAAGCATGAATTGCCCAGGAGCAAGCGATCAATTGACCTTGACTCCACTTACAGGCACTGGACCATGGACGGTGATTGTGACCGAAGATGGCACCCCGTTGGCTCCTGTTGTGGTGCCTGCTGGAAGTGCATCGTTCAATTTCAATGTGCAACCCAATTTGACGGGCACG
>JAIYCK010000319.1 GCA_027488055.1 Flavobacteriales bacterium
AATTGACCCCACAGTGGATTGCCTTCCTTGGGGTAATAGGACATGGCCAGCGGCTTTTTGCTTCCAACCTCCACGGCTTGGGCATCCCAAATAAACTTGCGTGAAGATGCAAAAGCGAAATCGCGCACATTCTCGGCATGAAAAATCCAAGTTTTTGTTCCCTTTCCTTTCTCTTTTTCATTTTCCACCGCCTCATCTTGAGTCACAATGACGATGGGCTCTGTGCTTTTCTTGGCCTCTTCAAAGCGTTTCAATTGCGCAGCGGAGAGCACTTGACTTGGATTCTGAAGGACCCCGGTAGCGGCCACAATGTGGTCATCGGGCACAGTCAAACTCACCTTATAATTACCAAAATTTAGAGTGAATTCGCCCATACCAAGGAATTGCTTGTGTTGCCAACCTTGATTATCGCTGTATACCACCATACGCGGATAGAACTGTGCAATGGTATACAGGTAATTCCCATCTCCTTCGAAATACTCGTATCCACTTCGTCCGCCCAAGCGCATCCGATCATTGATGTTAAACCACCATTTGATTTTGAAGGTGAAAGAGGCACCCATTTTGAGTGGCTGCGGCAAATCGATGCGCATCATCGTTTTATTCACAGTGTATTTCAACGGCTGACCTTTGGCATCGGTCACGAAATCGAGGTTGAACCCGCCATCGAACCATGGATTGAGGTCGTTGAGGTCGTTGAGACTCATACTCTCGCCTACTTTGGACTGCTCAATAGCGATGGCATCGGCATCCTTGCTGTAAATGTTTTGATCCAATTGAAGCCAGATATAGGTCAACACATCAGGCGAGTTGTTGGTGTAAACCACCGTTTCATCACCAAAAAGCATTTGTTTATCGTCGTCCAAACGCATCGCAATGGTATAGTCGGCGCGCTGCTGCCAATATTCGTGACCGGGCGCACCACTGGCGGTGCGGTAATCATTTGGAGTGGCCAACTCAGGGCCCAATTGTTTGAATTTATCTTCGCGCACTGTTTGGGCGAAAATGACACTGCACATGCTAGTCAGGAGCACGGCATGGGTGAAACGCAACAAGATCATGTTCCAAATGTAATCCAAGTTAGCCAAAGACAAAATCAAGAAAATTCAAATTGAAAATATTCACAAGCGTTACATTGCATTCCAATGTAGTGTATATTTGTGCTTAATTAAATTTCAATATGAGTACCTATACTGAGACCGAAGAAATTGTATTGACAGAAGAAGTATTAGTAGATGAACAGAAAATTGTTTTGTTCAACGACGATATAAACACCTTCGATTTTGTCATCGAGAGTTTGGTAGATGTATGTGGACATGACTTTATACAAGCCGAGCAATGCACGATCCTAGTGCATTACAAGGGCAAATGCGAAGTCAAAAAAGGAGACTTTTCAGTGCTCGAACCGATGTGCACTGCACTCTTAGACAGAGGTCTTTCAGCCGAAATTCAATAAGCATCTCTTTCATTGTTAATTTATATCCACCCGATTCTGGGTTATCTTAATTTTACCCTATGAGAAAAACGTACCTTATGATGGCCATTGTGCTTGCCACTGCCATTTTAGTAGCTTGTGCGCGTGTACCCATTACCAAACGCCGCCAACTCAATCTGATACCAGAGGCGCAAATGATTGGAATGAGCCTGCAAGCCTACCAAGAATTCTTAGACACCAATCAAGTTTTACCCCCTACAGATAAAAAGGTGGAAATGGTGCGTAGCATTGGCAACAACATCAAAAATGCGGTTGAACAATTCTTAACACAAGAAGGACAAAGCAAGCGCATTGAGAATTTTGCATGGGAGTTCAATGTGGTAGCACAAGATGTCGTGAATGCATGGTGCATGCCCGGTGGCAAGGTGGTCGTTTATACGGGCATCTTGCCCGTTACTCAAGACGAACAAAGTTTGGCAGTAGTGATGGGACATGAAATAGCGCATGCCATTGCCCGTCATGGCAATGAGCGTATGAGTCAAGCTATGGGACTTCAATTGGGAGGCATGGCCATCTCCGTCGCGCTCAGCGAAAAACCCGCCCTCACTCAAAACATCTTTTTGCAGAGTTATGGCATAGGCAGTCAATTGGGCATGTTGGCGTATGGTCGCAATCACGAAACAGAAGCGGACAAAATGGGATTGATATTTATGGCTATGGCCGGCTATGACCCACGCGTGGCGGTTGGATTTTGGGAGCGGATGGGTGCATTGGGAGGCAACAAACCACCCGAATTGCTAAGCACTCACCCTAGCGATGAAACCCGCGCTGCAACTTTGAAAGAATTCATGCCCACGGCTCTCAAATACTATAAGCCCTCTGCTCCACCTCAACCATGAGGAAAAAATGATGGTTTCTTCTTATCCGACGATCACACGTCGGATTTTTTTTTGCTTGGCACATGGATGTTACTCCCGCCCGAAGGTATACAAAACTCCATGATGAGATATTAATAACCATCATCACAGACCTGAATCATCAAGGCATTGTGCTTGTTAAAAACTCATCGCTATAAACGAATTACATCATTGTATTTTCGTCCCCACAACACACACAAACGAGATGAAAGCATACGTATTTCCTGGACAAGGCTCACAATTTACTGGAATGGGCAAAGACTTGTATGAACATTCCACCATCGCGCGCGAAATGATGGATCAAGCCAATTCATTGCTTGGATTTGACCTTTTGAAAGTCATGTTTGAAGGCAGCGAGGACGAATTGAAGCAGACCAAAATCACTCAACCAGCCATTTTTTTACACAGCGTAAGCTTGGCTGCTGCATTGGGCGATCGCTTTAGTCCCCAAATGGTAGCAGGTCATAGTTTGGGCGAAATATCTGCCTTGGTGGCCAATCGTACTCTTGCGTTTGATGCTGGGTTGATGCTCGTATACAAGCGTGCCATGGCCATGCAGAAAGCGTGCGAAATGAATCCAAGCACAATGGCAGCCATCTTAGGAATGGAAGATGCACAAGTAGAAGAAATATGCAGTGGTATCGCAGGAGTCGTTGTAGCGGCCAATTACAATTGCCCCGGACAATTGGTGATCAGCGGTGACAATCAAGCGGTGGATGCGGCGTGTGCTGCACTCACAGCGGCAGGAGCAAAACGTGCGCTACGTTTGCCCGTAGGCGGAGCTTTCCATAGTCCCTTGATGGAACCTGCGCGCGCCGAATTAGCAGAAGCCATAGCTTCCACCGATTTTCAAGTGCCGATTTGTCCCGTGTATCAAAATGTGAATGCACGCCCGACTACGGATCCTCAAGAAATCAAAACCTTACTCATTCAGCAGCTCACCGCGCCTGTGCGTTGGACTCAAACCATGGAAAACATGCTGGCCGACGGATGCACAGAAGTGATCGAAGTTGGACCAGGTAAGGTACTACAAGGTCTGTTCAAAAAAGTCAATCGTGAATTAGCTACTTCGAGCGCAGAATGGGCTCAAGATTGAATGGATAACAAGATTCGAAGCATTCTTAAGTCATTGTGATCCCACTAAGCTTTAGCACGGTGTCATTTGATCAGTGACAGAAATGCTCCATCACGCAACGAGAAAAAGGATCAGGGCGCAGATCGCTGTGGTCAAGGCCAATGGCTTGAGTTCACGATCGAATTCTTGAGGTTCTTGCATGCGCAGCATCTTGAGCCATCGTACTACCTGCACCGCCATGGGCAGCAATATGAGACATGCGATCAATCGAAAATGAAAGACCTGAATGGTGGCAAGGAGACTGCACCAAGCTGCAAATAGAAGTACGGAGTGATAGATCTTGGCCTTCTTCAAACCCAAGCGCACCACTAAAGTCCGTTTTCCTGTGGCTTCATCATTGACGCGATCGCGCATATTGTTGAGATTGAGCACCGCACAACTGAGCGCACCTATAGCCATTGCGGGCCAAATCACCCCTGCATTCCAGGAGTGTGATTGTAAAAAGGCATTGCCCATGACGCCCACCAATCCGAAAAACACAAACACAGACACATCGCCCAAGCCAGCATATCCATACGGTTTTTTGCCTGCTGTATAAAAATAAGCTGCCAAAATTCCACCGATGCCGACTGCTAACATGGCCCAAAATGGAGCATACATGCCATATTGCAAAAAGGCGACATTGAGTAACTGAATACCGCAGATCAAACAAATGACAACCATCAGACCAATGGCCTTGCGCATTTGTCCAGCAGTGATGCTTCCACTTTGAACTGCCCGCTTGGGGCCCAATCGATCGGCATTGTCCGCACCATTGGTATAATCACCGTAATCATTGGCAAAATTCGAGAGGATCTGCAAAGCGATCGTGGTGAGCAAGGACCATATGAATACAGGATAAGGATTCTCCAGATCAGACCAGACCACAGCATTTCCCATCCACACGGTAGACAATGCCAGCGGCAATGTGCGCACGCGCATGGCAGACATCCACACCTTTAGTCCGGCCATGTTTATGGGAATTTAGGGAATTTCTGAAAATCGGGATCTCGCTTTTCCAAAAAAGCATTTTTGCCTTCTTGCGCCTCTGCTGTTAGATAATAGAGCAATGTGGCATCACCGGCAAATTCCATTAAGCCACGCTGTCCGTCAAGCTCAGCATTGAGGCCGCGCTTAATCATTCGAATAGCGAGCGGCGATCTTTTCATCATGATCTTGCACCAACGCACCGTTTCCTCTTCCAGCTCGGCCAAAGGCACGACCTTGTTGACCATGCCCATGTCCATGGCTTCTACAGCCGTGTATTGTTCGCATAAGAACCAAATTTCTCTCGCCTTTTTTTGGCCTACGTGTCGCGCCAAATAGTTGGAGCCAAATCCAGCATCGAAGCTGCCCACTTTGGGACCCGTTTGCCCAAATCGAGCATTATCCGAAGCGATCGTGAGGTCGCAAACCACATGCAAAACATGGCCACCTCCAATCGCATAGCCGTTCACCATAGCGATCACTGGCTTAGGCATCTCGCGAATGCGTTTGTGCAAATCCAAGACATTGAGGCGTGGCACTCCATCGGTTCCAATATATCCTCCTACTCCCTTTACGTTCTGATCTCCACCGCTGCAAAATGCCTTGTCACCTTCTCCAGTGAGTATGATGCACGCAATGTCTTGCCGCTCACGTGCGATATCCATCGCCTCGATCATTTCTATGTTGGTTTCAGGGCGAAACGCATTGTACACCTCAGGTCGATTGATCGTTATTTTGGCGATTCCTTCAAAGTATTCAAATCGAATATCGGAATACGCTTTGATGCTTGTCCAAGTTCTCATATTTCAATGTATTGTATCGTCTATTAATTCTGTCGTTTGTTATTCTGTTGCTCAATGGTGATCGAAAACCTCATTCTTTTTAATTGTTCTGAATGGTATGAAAATAATCCTTGAGCACTACATCATTTAATTCTTGCGGAGTAAGGACCTCCAGTATGGCGCAATTGTTCATCGACCACAACCACTTTAGACCATCCTTCAGACCTGCCAGATCACTGCACGCTTGAAAAGGTAAATCATACATGGCGGCCAAGCCCTTCGCAGATCGATTGTGTGTCGTTTCAAAATATTGCTTCATCGCAGGGCTAGTAGATGGTCCATCGATGATGCGAAATATGCCTCCGCCTTGATTGTTGATCACTATTATTTTTAGATGCTTTGAAACATAATTGTTCCAAAAGGCATTGCTATCATAAAAGAAAGCCACATCTCCCGATACCAATAAGGTGGGACGTTGAGTGGCCCATGTCGCTCCCACTGCCGTCGATGTACAGCCGTCGATACCAGCCACGCCTCGATTGCCGAAATGCGCCAAATCGCCGCGCGCATTCATCAGCAGAATGTATCGAACTACACTGCTATTGCCCATTTGAAGGGCATATTGGGCTGGAA
>JAIYCK010000333.1 GCA_027488055.1 Flavobacteriales bacterium
ATGATTGGCACGAAGCAGGACTTGCCATTCGCAAGCATGCGCATTGGTTGCACCTCGATGCAATACCCAATCTTCTGGCACAAAAACCAATTCATATTACGCATGTGACATGTGATTCATTTCATGGACAATGTGCGGCCTTGGCTCATTCCTTGAAGCAAAGTACTCCCGATGAATTGGCTTCTTCAGCGGTCATCCTGCCTGACGAAAAATGGCTCATGCCTATTTTACATGCCTTGGCAGGACAAGGGCTCTTGACACAGCGTTTGAGCGAAAACATGCAGTATGGTCATCCATTGGTCAAGTGGATTTCCTCTTTGTTGCACATTCATGGCCAACGCAGAGTGCATACACAAGGATATTTCAACCGCGATCTCATGGAGATTGTGGATTTGTCCAAAGGTTGGATCTTGAGCCAATCTGCGGCTCAGGCGTTGCAAGATGTCTTGCTCAATGCGAGCAAAGGTTACTGGGATAAACAAAGTTTGAAGTCAGCGGCTTGGTTCGACGATAAACCCGCAGCTTGGGAGTCTTTGTTTTTTCCCGCCTCTGGCAACCAACTGCTAAAAGCGATCGTTGGGATTATCGAAGGCGCATTGAATGAACAGACTGATGAAGAACAGAGCATTTTGCAGGCATTGTTCAATATCCAAACGGCTTTAATCGGCCTAGAAGATCAAGCCGAAGTTTCCACCATTAAGTGGCTTTGGAATATGGAAGCGCAGCACTTGCGCATAGGTAGTATACGAAATCAAGCGGGTGAACTTCAAGTTTTACTCATGACAGATACCCGCGCGCTTGATTTTGAGCGTGTATTTATCCCGGGACTGAATGAAGGAACGATTCCTAAAAAATCTGCCATGGAGTCCTTTATCCCATTTGATATTCGAGCCCTACAAGGGATGAATTTGCCATTGGATGCAGAGGCCAGCTATGCATATGTTTTTTACCGATTGATACAACGGGCCTCCAGCTTGGTATTGTTTTCATCCACAGTGGACATACAAAAGCGAGACCAAGAGGCTTCCCGTTATGTGCGTCAAATCAAGACGGAACTCCTTTCTGAAAATCCTGATATGAAATGGAGCGATGTCCATTTTCAATTGGATTTACCAGTTTCGCCTGCCTTGCAAATGCCGCCTCACAATGACTGGTCCAAGTCAAGAGTAGAGGAGCTCATAGCAGGAGGACTATCGGCATCGGCTTTGAATAAATTCAAAGAGTGTCCGCTGGATTATTATTTCAGGTACATCGCCAAGGTAGGAGAAGCAGAAGAATTGGATGAAACCATTAGCGACGCAGAAATGGGAACATTGGCCCACACAGTTTTGGAAGATTTTTACAAAGATTTTATCAATCGATATCCTAGCAAGGATGATTTCGATGAGGTGATTGCGCAACTCGACAAATGGATCGATGTGGCAGTTTCCAAATCGAAGCGACAAATGGATTTGAACGTTGGCAACAATGCGCTTATTCGTGTGACTACAAAGGGTATGTTGGAAAGGTATTTTCGCTTTGAGCAAGCGTCGCTTCAGGCCTATCCTATATCACGAGAAATCATAGCTGTAGAGCAGCCATTTGATTTTATGGCGGATCCTACCACAGGGGTGCGACTTCGAGGTAAGATGGATCGTGTCGAGCGATTGGGAAATAGCATTCGGATTTTAGATTATAAGACCGGTAAAGTTATGGAGGCCGATACTGAACTTAAAATGCGAACTAAGGCCAATGATTTATTTGATAAGCAAAGCAGTAAGATGATTCAGATCATGACTTATATATTGGCAGCACGCCACTTGTATCCGCATGCTGAATCAATTGATGCAGGCTTTATCTCTTTTCGCTCCATCGGCAAGGGATGGCAAATGTTCGAGTCGGATATTCCATTTGATCAATGTGAACAAGGATTCAAGAAATTTCTCAATGAGATAATCGAACGAATGAGGCAAATGGGCACATGGGAGCATACACAGGGTGCTAGATACTGTGAATATTGCGAGTCATTGGGTTTTGATTTGGAGTCAGAAACTGCAATGAAAACTGAAGGAGACGAATCAACGGAATAATTTACGGCGCAATTGCTGCAGTGCCAGATTGATGTCGGGGACAAATCGAAATGCATACATCGCCCACCAGAAGGGAATACTAAATGCAACAGCTCGGATTAATATCGTCCAAATGTGATGCTCACTCATTGGAATAAACACAGTGATGGCCATGCAGGCTCCGCAAAGCAATAAGATTTTGATGAAGACCCATGAATAGGGTTGCAGTCCGAATTTGTTCCAAATAAAAAAATAGCGCAAAGCATTAAACAGAAGATAGGTTATGCAGCAGGCTAGTCCAGCACCATCGATGCCATAGATTGGAATCAAAAGTAAGTTGCTCACCGTGCTGATCACTACCAAACTGAACATGAAGTAGGTGTCGTATCGGTAATACTTGGAGGTGGCTATGATCACTCCATTGACACCTGTCGCCATATCAATTAGAAAACCGAGACTAATCAATAGAATGGTCCATTTGCCGCTTTGGTAAGCCGCAGGCATGAGCTCCATCAGTGGATCGATGCAAATACAAAGACCGGCAAAAAGGAAGAGCCCCATCACAAACTGATTCAGACACGTTTTGAAATACACATTGCGAATATTGTGTAGGTCATTGTCTTTCCATGATTGGGCAATGACTGGACTGGCTATACGAATGATGCTTCGTGCGGGAATTTGTATCATACTGCCAAAATTGGCGGCCACCGTAAAAATACCAGCAGCGGAAAGACCGAGCATATCGTTCACAATGACTTTGTCGATGGAACTGATGAGGAGACTGCTTAAGCCGGTAATGATTGAAAATAAAGCCACTTTGCGCATCTCTTTTTTCAGGGATGGTGTTAAAAAGGCAAAATTTGGTCTGGTGAACCATTGATTGCGACGAATGAGATATCCAGCTAAAATGAGCGATATAGAACAAAAAGAACCGCAATAAAGCAAGAGAAAGGAATCGAAATCAATATAGCCATTGAAATACAAGAAGGCCACCACCAAGATGAAAACTCTCAAGAGCACCTCTTTGATGAGGACACCAATGGTGGAGTGCATAATGGATCTGGAATACGCATCGAATACATTGAAGAGTGCCCAAAAAAAGGTGAGGGGAATCAAGTAATAGTGATTCTGGGCAAAGAGGGCTGATTTTTCTATATTTCGTGCGACAATCCAATCACTGCTCACTACATAAATGCCTAGAAAAAGCAGGAAGCCAATGCACGAAAGGAGCAATGGGTAAAAAAGAAATCCTTGGTAAGAAGGATGATCTCGAAAGGTAGGAAATAGGCGCATTGTGACGCCCGTCATCCCCAGATTACTCAGAGAACCAGTTAGAATTGAGATATTGATCAATAGACTGATAAGCCCATTTTGTTCGGGGCTCAGCCATTGCACATTGACAAACCACACCGTCACAAAACCGAGAGCCGCACCTATGTATGAATAGATGGCATTTCTGGTAGCTTGTTGTACGACGATTCCCAAGGTGATTCGTTTTAGGATTACAATGCTAATGAAAGCGACACAAACTTAGCTGCTCTAATTGTTGGATTTATCACCAATCTTATTGCACATCTTCCGCTTGCAGGGGTTTCCCGGGTGCAAGGTCATGGGCGGCGGTTTTGCCCAAAACTTCGGTCCACGCGCGAGGAGGCAGACCAAGGGCAGGTCGAATGATTTTTAAGTTATCTTCCGTGAGCTCAGCACCTTTGGATATCGGCTGAGCGACATAGATCGAACGCTTGAACAAACGGTTCTTTTCTTCATTGGTTTGTACTTCCAATTGGACATGACCCAGCGCCAACTGTGCTTGTCGACACTCATGGACCAATTGCTTCATCTCCTGTGGCTCCATGCTGAAAGCGCTGTCAACTCCGCCATCAGCTCTGTTCAAGGTAAAGTGTTTTTCGATTACCGAAGCGCCCAATGCGATTGCGGCCACAGATACACCGATTCCCATCGTGTGGTCGGAAAGTCCAATGCGACAACCAAAACGATTTTTTAGAAATGGGATGGTAATCAGATTGGTGTTGTCGGCTGTCGCTGGATATGTACTCGTGCACTTGAGCAAGGTGAGGTCGGTGCATCCTGCATTGCGCAGCACCTCAGCGCTTTCTTCAATCTCTTCAAGCGAAGCGACTCCGGTACTCATGATCACTGGTTTGCCGGTGGAAGCGACCTTGCGCAACAGCGGGTGATGTGTGTTTTCGAAGGAGGCAATTTTATACAGCGGGACATCCAACGACTCCAGGAAATCTACTGCAGACTCATCAAATGGCGAACTAAAGGCCACCATGCCTAATTCCTTGGCTAAATCAAAAATGGGTTTGTGCCATTCCCAGGGGGTATAAGCCTCTTGGTAAAGCTGATAGAGTTCCTTGCCTTTCCAAAGAGATTGATCATCTTCAATGGTCATGACGCCTTTCATCGTAATGGTGTCAGCGGTATAGGTTTGCAATTTGAGCGCATGCACTCCAGTGGAAGCCGCCGCGCGCACAATATCTAGGGCACGCTCGAGTGATTGATTGTGGTTGCCACTCATTTCGGCAATGATAAATGGCTCCTGATCGCTGGGAAATTGAAACATGTGGCTAATTTAATCGCACCAACCTTACCAAACCAACTCAATGTGAAAGGAAGCTGAAATGCTTATTTTCATTTGTATACCTCAATGAATTTCTTTGGTCAGTACAAATTGATCATTTAGTTCGACTCTTTTGTAATTTTCGAAGGATTTGAGCGAAGCTTGGTTCCCCGTTTTGACCAGTGCAATGAATCTTCTAATCTGCGGCCAATGTGATTGCACAAGCTGTTCCCCAAGGGAGATTATTTTTTTTCCGAGTCCTTTTCCCCGGTGCTCTGTAGCAATGGAGAAATGGATGGTGGCCTCCTCGTTTTGCCTTGTAAATCGGATCACTCCAAATTCTAATGTATCGCTGTGCAAAATGAATAGGACTGTGTTTTCATCTTGGAGTTTTTGCGCGAGCCATTGGGTATGCGCATCCAAAGGAATAGGGTTGGAATCAAATGAATTTAATCTGACATCGGGATCATTGGTCCAATTATAGAGCGTCATTAAATCTTTCATAGTCGCTCTGCGAAGTCGCAATGCATTTGGTTCGAAGAGCAGCGGCAATTGATGATGTGCGATTTCAAAGACTTCCATCTGCTTTTCAACCATTGTCAGCGCCTTGTGGGGTTGAGCGAAAATCTTTAGAATCTCATCTACAATGGCGACTTCATCCACATCGTTTAATTTTCCCAGTGGGTACGCTAAATTCCGATCGATCAATCCATGATAGTTATCAAATTGATTGTCTGCTGTGATCCCCGTCAACACGATCATTCCAACACTGCATCCCTCCAGGGCAATGGTGCTGGCTGGACAAATTAATGTGTCGCAGATGGACATGAGCTGGTATAATTCTACATCACTTAAGTCCTCATGTATTTTGGCAAGTGGTGCATGTTCGTTCGTCCATTGCGTTAATGTCTCGTAGTGCGGATTAAGCCGACTCACCAACAAATGAATGGAGTTAAGGCCATCAATGGACAAACAGGCCTCCGCCATTTTTAGTGTATTGTTGGGCACGTCAGAAGCGCCCATGCTTATAATTACATGGCCAGGGAATTGAAGCGGTCGATTGCGTTTGGCTGGTCCATGCATAAAGGCTGGCCGCAACATGCGAAAGGCATATCCTAGGTGCAGTTGAGTGTAATTTTCGCAACTATAATTTTCTGATTTGACTCCACCACTGTGATTGATCACATGATCGGCCACATGGTGCCAGGCATGCAAATCATCAATCACATAAAGCAAATGACCGTGCTTTTTAATTTCTTGTTGCCACACGGTTTGTAAAGAGTAACTATCTAGAAGCACTGTGTCAGAATCAGCTATGTGCTCTAGCATTTGTTGTGCATCTCGGAGCTCATTGGTGGTGCGTTTTAGAATGGTATAAGGCAATTGTTGTCGATGCAAAAAATCATACACAGGAGCATCTGTTTCGAGCAAATAAAAATGGCAGTCGCATTGGGGAGGCAGCTGACGGGCGATTGAAACACAACGCATCAAATGGCCCATTCCAAGGTTCGTCCCCGCATCAACTCGAATCGCTAATTTCATGACTGCCATTTCAAAGGTTCAATCAATTCTACGCCCTTCGCTTTGCAAAGGCCGCGAACTTGATCATTGTATGCGCTGCATTGCAGGTTGTCTAATACATCCGGCCTTTTCAACATGTAGTCTTGTATGTAGTGATCTACAAATTTGCCCTTCACACCGAAGGTCATGAACAGCGACATGCGCTGTTTTTGTTGATCTTTTTTAAGAAAGCGTGGAATCCGGTTTTCAATGCTACTTGCATCAATGGAGATGCCCTTCAATCCCTTTATACGAACTGCATTTCCACTGTGCAAGGTCTTGAGGCTCCATGCTGCTACATCGCCCATCTCGGTGTCTAAAAAGACTGATTTTCCGGACTTATTGCGGTGACTGCTCACTTTGATCTTGAGTCCGCCACTGTATACTTTGTGATCTTGGAGGTAGATTCCCATGCGCAAAATATTGTAGCCAGGTTCCCAGTCCAAACCCTTCCCAAAAGTACGGTCCACTGCATCGCGATGAAATCCTCGAGCTCCAGTGCCGATTTGATAGGTGCTGTCGCCAAAATAGGCGATGTCAGGAGTTTGCAGCAGGTCGCGCGCCATGCTAAGGATGCGTTCGTCGAGCAGAATGGAACGCAGGTGCTCTTTGCTGAGCAGGTCGCCTTTGGCATAACAGGCATCTGTTTTCATCACAGGATGAGTGAGTCCATTGGATGCGTCAAGTGTAAATTGCTGCTCTACTTGAGCGCGCATTCGTTCGATTTCCGCTGATGAAAAGACACCGAATTTGAGCGCATAACCTTGATCTTCAAAAAGTGCGGCTGGTTTCATTTGGTTATTTCTTTTGTTCAATATGTGCATTGATCTGGCCTAACGCAGGGTGGGCATGCATCAACGCATGAATTTGATGATACGACAATTGACTTGCTCCAAAATGCGTTTCAAGATACTGACAAAGTTCGTAATCTTCTGGTGTATCAATGCATAGGCGCCATTGACTTTCATCAGGCGATTGTGCCACATTGTAGAGTTGCATTCGACCATTTTTGTTTTGCCAAAGATAGGGAGTCACATGTTCGTGATCATACGCGTCATTGCTCTGTTGCAGTGCTTCAAGCAAGAGGGATGAATGAAATATCTCGAAGTCGAAACCCCTGGCGTAAGTGCGCGGAAAACAATTGCTCACGTAGGCATCGCAGGTTTGGAATTCATTCAAAAGTGCGACTCCTTGCATGATGAGATCTGGATCAATGAATGGACAATCTGAGGTTACGCGCACGATCCAATCCGCGGGGTAGCGCTCTATGGCATCGGCAAAGCGCTGAAGGACGTCCGTTTCACTTCCCCTTACGATGTCGACTTCATACTGCTTTGCAATTTCAAGCAGCGCGTCGTCCGCTGCATTGGAGGTACACGCCATACAGACTGGAAGTCCTGACTTCTTCAATCGGATCAGATGATGGGCCAGAACCGTTTCACTGCCCAAAGGCATGAGTATTTTTCCGGGCAATCTGCTGCTGGTCATGCGACATTGTGTAATGATTCGTACCGTCATGGGTTGCTTATTTTTCTTTTGATGAAGCGCTGCGCCATTTGCATAGCTGGCCGTTCAAACCAATTGTATGAAATCATACTTGCAAAAAGACAAATCACACAAGCCGTTGCAATCACGATAAACTCATTCCATTGCCAATTAAGCCATTTGAGGCTACCGACCAGGAGCATCCAAACCAATGGATGAAGCATGTAAATACTGTAGCTCCAATCACCTAGCTTCACAAGGAATTGCTCCAGGGGAGACCACAACCGAATGTTCATTCGATACCACGACAATGCCAAAAGCAATACGCATGATGTGAGGATCAAACGATTGAAACCGGTGACTAACCCAATGCGATCGCCCGCAATGGGGTAGAATATGAAACAAACTAAAGCCGCTGCCCCTAACAAAGGTGTTTTCCAATCAATGGGGCGCTGGTGCCAATGGAAATATCCAAAGGCGCTTCCTGCTATAAAGAACACACATTGGTTCAGCGGATGGATGTAGGTGTTCCAATAAGCGGCTAGGGAGGTAGTTGGGGTGAATGCGAAGAATACGAAGCACAAGATGGTCAGGGCTATTAAGATACGGCGCCACATGTTATTTGGATGGGACCAAATGGCCAATAAGGTGGGGAGCATGAGATAAAATACCCACTCGTTGCCAATGCTCCATGCCCCTGTGGCTATGCCACCATCATAATCGAATAAAGCGAATAGACCAGTCACATTGAGAATGATTTCAGATGCCGGGAATGCTTTTTTGCTAAGCAGTATGGTCATCACTGTGGCAAGGATAAATAAGGGCATGAGCCTGAAATAGCGCTTGACAAAAAACGATCGATAAGGAAACCACTTTGTTTGCTGTGCCTCTCCATATACATGGCCAAGAGCGATGCCACTGATTACATAAAAAAGACTGACGCCATAGATACCAATACGGCCGAGGATAGAATCAGCGGGAAGTTCGCCAAATCGAAAACTCACAAAATGAAAAATCATAATGCCACAGGCTGCAATGCCTCTGAGTTGATCTATTTGGTAAAGCCTTGATTGCATGTGCGCAATACTTAAATGTCGATCTGTAAATGCTGTCGCAGGAGATCCCGCATTTGATACACAGATACCCATTCTTCGTTGGTGCCGCTGTTATATTGGAATCCTGGTTGAACTTTTTTGGCTTTGAATTGCTCCACGAAATCACTCAATTTGAAGGTTGGGGTTTGAGGAAGAATGGCATAGTACTTACCCAAGTCATAGGTGGTGTAAGAATCAGACGAAGTGATCATTTCCTCATGTAGTTTTTCACCAGGTCGAATTCCAACTATTTCAGTAGTGCAATCAGGAGCAATCGCTTGTGCGACCTCCGTGATGCGATAGCTTGGAATTTTGGGAACAAAAATTTCGCCACCCCATGCCGAGTCCAAGGCATGAAGCACCATTTCTACACCTTCAGATAGGGAAATATTGAATCGCGTCATTTCAGGGTCCGTAATGGGCAAGGATCCTGTTTTGCGTTGTTGCAAAAAGTAAGGAATCACCGAACCATTGCTGCCCATGACATTGCCATAACGCACTACACTGAATGTGCAATTGCGTTTGCCACGTATGCCATTGGCAGCCACAAATAATTTATCGCTTACCAACTTGGTTGCGCCATATAAATTGATAGGCGCAGCCGCTTTGTCTGTGCTAAGGGCCACCACACGGCTCACTTCGGTTTCAAGGGCCGCGTTGATGACGTTTTCGGCACCCATCACGTTGGTTTTGACACATTCCATCGGGTTGTACTCCGCAATAGGAACGTGCTTCATGGCAGCGGCGTGGATCACATAGTCAATGTCGCGCATTGCACGCACCAAACGATCATAATCGCGCACATCACCTATGAAATAGCGCATTTGTGGATATTTGGAATGCGGATATTGCAGTCCCATTTGGTAGTGCTTTTGTTCATCCCGACTGAAAATGACCAATCGCTTGATACCGGGATAATGCTGCAGTAAATGAGCGGTGAGCGCCACACCCAAAGAGCCAGTGCCGCCGGTAATAAGTATACTTTTTTGATTGAGATCCAACATATAACTAGTAATTGGTACAAACCTAATTCAAAATCATCAATCAAAAAGCAATTGCCACATTCCTAGGGCTGACCGAAAGGCAGTATCTTTGACTCCCATGAACGATCGAAAGAGGGTCGTTTTGAACTTTCAATTCAATTTGGCGTTAGAGATCCAACACCTTTGCAATAGCAATATTTGGATTGTAAATGCCCAAAGAATAAAATTTAATGTAGTATGTCGAAAGAAATTGCATGTTCCTTTTGTGGTCGTAAGAAGTCAGATGTGACCTTGCTTATCGCGGGCATTAGTGGACATATATGTGATGAGTGCGCAGTACAGGCGGGCTCGATCATTCAAGAAGAAGTCAAATCGAATAAGAAAGGCGCATTGGATGATATATCCTATAAGCTCCAAAAACCGAATGAAATAAAGACCTATCTCGATGATTTTGTCATCGGTCAGGATGAGGCAAAAAAGTTCCTAAGCGTGGCGGTTTACAATCACTATAAACGTCTTGCATCACGCGGAAAAACCAATAATGACGGTGTTGAAATCGATAAGAGCAATATCATTTTGGTAGGCGAGACAGGGACAGGTAAAACCTTGTTGGCCAAAACCATTGCGAAATTGCTCAAAGTGCCATTTGCCATAGCCGATGCGACTGTTTTGACGGAAGCGGGTTATGTAGGTGAGGATGTCGAAAGTATCTTATCTCGGTTGTTGCAGGATGCAGATTACGATGTGTCTAAGGCACAGCGCGGGATTGTTTTCATTGATGAAATCGATAAGATTGCACGCAAAAGTGATAATCCGAGTATCACCCGCGATGTATCGGGAGAGGGTGTGCAGCAAGCATTGCTCAAATTATTGGAAGGCAGTATTGTCAATGTGCCACCGCAAGGCGGGCGCAAGCATCCTGAGCAAAAGATGATTCAAGTGGATACCCGAGACATATTGTTCATTTGTGGTGGCGCATTTGATGGCATCGTTACCCACATCGAACGACGCGTAAATACGGCCTCCATTGGATTTTCTAGTTCGCAAGGTCGTCTGAATCAAGATAATTTGCTCCAGTTTATTTCGCCACTCGATCTCAAGCGCTTCGGTTTGATTCCCGAACTGATCGGTCGATTTCCGGTACTCACGCATTTGGATCCGTTGGACGAACATACCTTGCGTCGAATTCTTACCGAGCCCAAAAATGCGTTGATCAAACAATACGTCAAGCTCTTTGAAATGGACGAGATCAAATTGAGTTTTGACAAGAAGGCCTTGGATTTCATGGTTGAAAAGGCCATAGAATACAAACTCGGGGCGCGCGGACTGCGTGGTATCTGCGAGGCAATTCTCACCGATGCCATGTACGATTTACCATCCAATGGAAAGGAGAAGGAATTGAAAGTGACTTTGCAATATGCCAAAGACAAATTCGCACACAGTAAAATGAGTCAGCTGAAGGTGGCTTAAATTTGAATGTGGGAAAAAAAAGGCGATTTGTTTATAATCTCGAAAGGACTATGATACGCATCAATGGAGCGCTCCATTAAGTTTGTACTGAAACGATTTTTACATGACTGAAGCTGCCGACTTCCGCAAGGAAGCGGCAGTTTTAGTTTATCAAAAGACCACATGAGACGCGATGCGAAGTGCGTACTTTTGATCATCTCAATTTAGGAATGGAACAACAGGAAACATCCCCTTTACAAGGTGCATCAGCAGTGGTGGAGACTCCGCTGATGAAACAATACAATGCGATCAAGGTGAAATATCCCGATGCGTTGTTGCTTTTTCGCGTCGGTGATTTTTATGAAACCTTTGGGGAAGACGCTGTCCGTGCATCAGGTATTTTGGGCATAGTACTGACCAAGCGAAAAAATGGCGCAGCCGCTTATATCGAATTGGCTGGTTTTCCTCACCATTCTTTGGATACCTATTTGCCCAAGTTGGTCAAAGCAGGTAATAGGGTCGCGATTTGCGATCAATTGGAAGATCCAAAATTGACCAAAAAAATTGTCAAGCGTGGCATAACTGAATTAGTCACTCCGGGGGTTTCTTACAATGATAAGACGTACGACAGTGGAGCCAATCAGTTTTTGGCGGCCGTGCACATCCATCAAAAACAAGCAGGTCTCGCACTGCTCGATATTTCAACTGGTGAATTTCTGACCGCTCAGGGCACGCCAGACTATATTGACAAGCTGCTGCAAACCTTCAAGCCAAGTGAGGTACTTTATAAAAAAACCGATGATCGCCTTTTTAAGGAAACATTTGGCGAGGGTTTCTATACATTTCGATTGGATGACTGGGTCTTTACGCCTGACTTTGCAAATGAGATATTGAATAAGCATTTTGGCACCAAATCCCTCAAAGGTTTTGGTGTGGACCAATTGCAATGGGGGATTTTGGCATGTGGAGCGGTCTTGCATTATTTGGCTGAAACCAGACACGATAAGCTGGATCACATCAGTCACATAGCGCGCATTGAAGAAGATAAATATGTATGGTTGGATAAATTTACCATCCGAAATCTTGAACTGATTGATAGCCCGAATGATCATTCGGTGACATTATTAAATGTAATAGATCAAACGGTGGTGCCAATGGGCAGTCGATTGCTGCGCAGATGGGTGGTTTTGCCAAGCAAGGAATTGCATGTAATACATCGCAGGCAGTCGCAAGTTGAATATTTTGTGCACCAGCAAGACCAGATGGAACAACTGCGCACCGATCTCAAGCGAGTAGGGGATCTGGAGCGTTTGATTGGAAAGGTCGCTGTAGCACGCATCAATCCGAGAGAAATGGCCCAGATGCAACGAGCATTGGAATCGATCGAGGCCATTCAGGAGCAACTAACCTTATCTACGAATGCAGATATTCTTGCTATTCGGGATCAACTCAATCCATGTTTCGATCTATGCACCCGTCTGCGCCGGGAATTGCATGCTGATCCACCCTTGGCCCTCCACAAAGGCCCCGTGATCGCGGATGGAGTGGATGCTGATTTGGATGAATTGCGCGGATTAGCGACCGATGGCAAAGATGTATTACAGCGCATTCAAGAAAGAGAAAGCGAGCGCACAGGCATACCTTCTTTGAAGATTTCGTTTAACAATGTGTTCGGTTATTATTTGGAGGTCAGGCATGCGCACAAAGACAAGGTACCGGCCGATTGGATACGCAAACAAACACTGACACAAGCGGAACGATACATCACCGAAGAATTAAAAGAATACGAACAGAAGATATTAGGCGCTGAAGAAAAAATCGCGAGCATTGAATTCCGATTGTTCAATGAACTTATTGGCGCGGTGAGTGAGTATACTGCAACAATTCAACTCAATGCGGGATTGCTAGCTCATTTGGATTGTGTATTGTCACTCGCGTTGACTGCTGTGCGTTACAATTATGTAAAACCGCAGGTGAACGATGGCCTCGAACTAAAGATCATTGAAGGTCGACATCCTGTGATCGAACGATGCCTGAAACCGGGAGAGGCCTATGTGAGCAATGACGTATACCTCGACAGTGAGTCGCATCAGATGATGATGATCACTGGTCCCAATATGTCTGGTAAGTCTGCAGTCTTGCGACAAACAGCCATCATTGTCCTTATGGCACAAATGGGGGGATTCGTTCCTGCGCGGGCTGCCGATATCGGACTAGTGGACAAAGTTTTCACACGCGTGGGTGCAAGTGACAATATTGCGAGCGGTGAATCGACCTTCATGGTTGAAATGAATGAAACAGCGAGTATTCTCAATAACTTGAGCAATCGCTCACTCATCTTGCTTGATGAGATTGGGCGAGGTACTTCAACATACGATGGCATTAGCATAGCCTGGGCCATCGCTGAATATTTACATGAGCATCCAAGATACAAGGCCAAGACCTTATTCGCAACGCACTATCATGAGCTCAATGAA
>JAIYCK010000310.1 GCA_027488055.1 Flavobacteriales bacterium
GAGGATTGTCAGTTCGACCCAAAGACGGAATTGGGATCAACCTCGGAGGCTTCAAACAAAATTTACTGTTCGGATACTCATTCGATTATACCACCAGCTTTGCCAAGACATTGAGTCCATTCGCACATGAAATCATTGTAGGTTACATTATTCCAGGCAAACGTGGTAAGTATTTTGCTAAGGGCGCTTTGGGACCTCGCATTTTGGATCGAGGTCGCGTGAAAAAATAATTCGTATGAAAAAAAATGTTTTTTGGCTCACAGCCACTCTTGTGCTTTTATTGGGTTTCAATGCGACTGCGCAAGTCAAAAATCTATCCATTGAACAGGTGGATAACGAGGGAAAAGTACCAGGTAAAACCTATCGATTGTACGCCGTCATGACCCACGAAGAAGATCGTGTTCTGGTTATTTTTGGAGATACCCTCAACCCGCTCATCATCAAGGCGAGCAAACCGTTTTATCAATCTCCCAATGGCGGTGGAATGGCCAAGGATTCCAATCGAAAATTGGTCCAGCTCAATGATAGTTTACGATTTGATTCATGGATCACAGTGGGTGGTGAAGACAATTATGACTGCAATATCAATGTGCTCAATTTAAGCTTGCAAAAGTTTGAAGAGGAAGGTGGTCCTATCGAGGTAACCACGGACGGCGCATGGTTCACATTGCCAACAGATCAGATTAGCAAAGCGGGGAGCGATAAAAAAATACTTTTGGGTCAATTCACGACCAAAGGCACTTTAGATGGCCAACTATGCATCATGGGCAGAGATGCCAAAGGTGAAAATTTTCAGCAGAAGGGTTTGAAGTTCAACTCCAAACATTAGGCATTCATGGACTATCTCATGCAGCAGCGTCTAGAAGACCTTTTTTTTGAGGCAGATGGTCTCATTAAACAAGGAAAATACACCGAAGCAATGACCATGTTGGAGGCTATCTTGATTGAGTCTCCCGATTTTGGCAAAGCCTACAATCATTTGGGATGGATTTATGAAACCAAGTTTTTTGATTTTGCCAAGGCCATTGAGCACTATGAAAAGTGCTTGGTGTATTCTCCCAATTATACCCCGGTTTACTCCAATATGAGTGTAGTATTGTCTACAATGGGTCGCTACGAAGATCAAGAAAAAATTCTAAACCAGGCGCTGACCATACCGGGAATAGACCGCGCGGCAATGCAAAATGAACTTGGAATTATGCACGAATTGCGCTGCGAATACGACAAGGCACAACAGGCATTTTGCGAGGCCATTCGATTCACGTTGATCGATGCCAATTTGGACATGTACCTCAAAAACATCGAGCGCTGCAAACGCAAGAAAGAAATTCTCGTGAAATGACATGTGCGCATGAAACCTTTTCATGTCACCAGTTCGAATACACTGTGATAAAGCCTTAATTTCGCGCTCAACGCAAATATGCTAAGGCATAGATGCGACACATAATTCAATGACGATTCAATTTACAATCGCTCACAATGACCAAAGAAGAATTGGAGTTCAATAAGAACGAAGACAAAATGATGCAATTGCTGGGACACTTGCAACGAAAGTTGGACAAGGTGTATCTAGGAGGAGGCAAGTCGCGCATCGAGAAGGAGCATGAAAAAGGAAAATTGACTACGCGCGAACGCATCGATTATTTGCTCGATCGAAACAGCCCACAAATAGAGGTGGCCGCCTTGGCTGCGGACGATATGTACATCGAACATGGAGGCTGTCCAAGTGCAGGCGTAGTGGTTGTGATGGGTTATGTCAAGAAGAAACTGTGTGTGGTGGTTGCAAATGATGCTACCGTGAAAGCTGGTGCATGGTTTCCTTTGACGGGAAAAAAGAATTTACGTGCACAAGAGATCGCAATGGAAAATCATGTGCCCATTATCTACTTGGTAGATAGCGCAGGAGTTTATTTACCCATGCAAGATGAAATTTTTCCTGACAAAGAAAATTTTGGCCGCATATTCCGCAACAATGCCATCATGAGCAGCCGCGGGATTCCTCAAATTGCTGCCATCATGGGCAGTTGTGTGGCCGGAGGAGCATATCTTCCTATCATGAGCGATGAAGCGATGATTGTCGATAAAACAGGCACTATTTTCCTCGCAGGATCTTATTTGGTGAAAGCAGCCATTGGCGAAGACATCGACAATGAAACCCTAGGTGGAGCGACTACGCATTGCGAAATCAGTGGTGTCACAGACTACAAAGCCAAGGATGATAAGGATGCATTGGATCGTATCAAAAACATCATGGCTTCCATGGGACGCATTGGCAAAGATGCGGGGTTTGATCGCATCGCTTCTGCAGAGCCAGCCAAGCCGATCAGGGATATTTATGGGTTGATACCAGAGGATCGCGTCAAACCTTACGATACACACGAGATCATCAAACGATTGGTCGACAATAGTCAGTTCGAAGAATACAAGGGCGACTATGGAAAAAGCATTATCTGCTGCACTGCACGCATTGATGGGTGGTCAGTAGGTATCGTTGCGAACCAGCGTATGATGGTCAAAAGCAAGAAGGAAGGAATGCAATTGGGTGGTGTCATATACAATGATAGCGCTGATAAGGCAGCGCGATTTATAATGAACTGCAATCAAAAAAATATACCCTTGGTGTTTTTGCAGGACGTCACTGGCTTCATGGTGGGATCGCGCAGTGAGCACGCAGGCATTATCAAGGATGGCGCAAAATTGGTCAACGCTCAAAGCAATAGTGTGGTTCCCAAATTCACCATCATCATGGGCAATAGTTATGGCGCAGGAAATTATGCTATGTGCGGAAAGGCATACGATCCGCGACTTATAGTGGGTTGGCCTACCACACAATTAGCAGTCATGGGTGGTGCGCAAGCAGCCAAGGTATTGCTGCAAATCGAAGTAGCCTCACTCAAGTCAAAAGGAGAAGTGATCACCCCTGAAAAAGAGGCTGAGATGTATAACCTTATCAAGGATAGATACGATCAACAAATTTCGCCATACTATGCTGCCGCGCGCCTTTGGCTCGATGCCATCATTGATCCCGTGGATACACGCAAATGGATCAGTATGGGCATTGAGGCGGCCAACAATGCGCCTGCCGAGCGAGCCTACAATGTGGGAGTTATTCAAACTTAAAATACGATCATGCGACTACCGCTAGGTTATTTCGATACCAATCCTCTCATCAAAATCATTCTACTCGCATTGGCCGTGCGTCTGGTAGCAGTGTTTTGTGCACCTGGTTATATGATGCATGATGATCATTTTTTGACGGTAGAGCCTGCATCGAGTTGGGCGGTTGGTCAAAATTTCAACGATTGGATACCGACAGCGGAGAACAAGCGAATGTCGCCCGAGCCGATAAGTTTCTTCTATCCAGGCGCGTTGATGGGGGTGTTCAAAGTCATGCACAGCATTGGCATACACGATCCCTATGATCAAATGACAGTCATGCGATTCTTGCATGCGCTTTATTCCTTGCTTACTGTTTGGTTGGTTTTCAAAATCACAGAAAAATGGTCCAATCGAAACAATGCCATTCAAGCGGCTTTGCTGATGGCCTTTTTGGCGATTCTGCCCAACTTCAGTGTTCGGAATTTGGTGGAGTTGGTATGTATGCCTCCATTGATGGCAGGTTATTGGTGGTTGATTGTGGCACACGAGCGAGCAGGAAATCAAAAGACAGAATTATTATATCAGTCTCGCTTTTGGATGGCAAGTGCTATCATGGGATTGGCAGTGGGCATCCGTTTTCAGTTGGGATTAGCCATCGCGCTGACGGGCGTAATACTGTTTTTTCAAAACGGTTGGCGCACCTTTTTAGCTTTTGGAGTCACATCTTTTTTCGTCTTTTTTTGCACCCAATTGGACGATATGCTGCTTTGGGGTGGTAAGCCTTTCCAGCATTTGTTTGGGTATTTCGCTTACAACAAAGAGCACGCACTGCATTACCCTGGGTCGCCATTCACCTATTTGAGTTTTATATTTCTTTTTGTGCTTCCGCCGGTGAGTTTGTTCCTGCTGCGCGGCTATATAGTGGTATGGAGGCGTTATATTCTATTGTCTCTCCCCATGCTGGCCTTTATCGTGTTTCACTTGTTTTATCCCAATCGTCAAGAGCGCTTTATCCTTCCAGCATTGCCGGCATTTATTATTTTAGGGGTCATTGGGTGGAATCTATTTGTCCAAAAATCCGCTTATTGGACGAAACACCCCGCCTTGTTAAAACGACTTTATATTGTTTTTATAGTATTAAATAGCCTCGGCTTGATCGTATTGGCAACCACCTTTAGCAAGCAGGCGCGTGTGCTATCGATGAACTATTTATACGAACAAGGTGATTGTCGCAATTATGTGCTTGAATTCACGCATCAGGAAGGCGGGGCCATGATGCCGCAGCATTATGCAGGAATTTGGACCAAGTTTTATTATTGGAACAATAAAACAAATGTGGAGCAGGTCATTGCCAAGTTTCCTGAAACAGAGATGTTGTTTAATGCACGCGCCATGCCCAAGCCAGTGCCCAATTATTATTTGTTTTATGATGGAGCCAACCTGTCTGATCGCGTGCAGCGGGTCTCGGAGTTGGTCGATGGATTGACCTATTGCACGACCATCGAAAGCGGGTGGTTTGATAAATTGTTGCATTCGCTGAATGATAAAAACACGATTGAAAAAATCCACATATACCGCGTCGCACAACCATGAAATATTTCACCAAGGAATTTATCGAGTTCTATAAGGAACTTGCTGCCAACAATCACAAAGAGTGGTTTCAGTCGCAACGTAAAAGATACGAAGCAAACGTCAAAACGACGATGGAGGTTTTTGTCGGCGACTTGATAGCGGCCATTGCCAAACACGATCAATCGGTTGCTGGAATGAGGCCAGGAGATGCTATGTTTCGTATCAATCGGGATATTCGTTTTTCCAAAGACAAAACGCCTTATAAAACATTCAGCTCTGCGGCTATCAGCGGCGGTGGTAAAAAAGCGGATGGAGAGGCTGGTGTGTATGTGGAATTGGGACCAGAAAAACTTGGATTGGCTGGAGGAATTTATATGCCTGACAAGGAAGGTGTGTTGGCCATTCGGGATGCCATGGCAGCAGAGCCCAAGGCATTTATCAAGGCACTGCATGATCCAACGTTCAAGCGTTTATGGGGCGATTTACAGGGTGAAAAGAATAAGATCATTGCTCCAGAGCACAAAGAAGCGGCTGCTGTCATTCCCTATATCATGCACAAGCAATTCTATTTTTGGAAAGAATTGCCAGTGAAATTGATCACCAGCGACACACTTTTGGAAACGGTGATGGAACACTACGTGGCCGCAAAACCTATCACCAAATTATTGAATCAAGCCATCCAACAATCCAAATAGCCATTAGGAGGCATTTGTATTATCTGGGACGGTTGTCAAGTTGAGGAGGTGATACGGGTAAGGACTCTCGATGAGTCGAATGGCCATGGCTGCATTGACCTCGGTGGGCACGATGGGCTTGAGTTCGTCTTGCCATTGACCATTGCCGTGCGCGTCAACGAAGCCGTAGCCAACTATTTTCTGACGTTCAATATAGATAAAAGATTCTTCTTGTTCGTGGCGTCCCTTGCCTTTGAGCAAATAGGTGGGTAGTTTACTTTCGTTGTCGCGCAGTGCGCTTTCCAAGTTTTGATTGTGCGCTTTCACATCGGGCATTGGGAGTGAGGTATCAAACATGCTGAGACCCAAAAGGCGATGATCCAATCCACCTTCCTCTGCCAATTCATAAAGCCATGCGGTAGCTTTGCTATGCGAGGAAAAACTTCTGACACACGATTGATATTTGCCTGTCAGTTGAATGGCTAAACGCTCATAACCCAATTGGTCAGTGTATCGCAGGATATGATATTGATGTGGTTTCTTTTTTTGTGCGCCATTGTGTTTCGGCCAGTGCTGCCGAATGTGTTGATCTTCGATTAAGAGAGCCAATAATTCAGTACCCGTCTCTTGGAATTGCACATCGCAGATGTCGGCCATAAAGGCTTGCATGCGCGAACTTTTTGGGTCGGTGCTGAAATGCTGGTAAACTCTCTTTTTGATGTTTTTGGCCTTGCCAATGTAGATGGGTTTCTGCTGTTTGTTGAGCAAAAAATACACACCGGTAGTGGAAGGCAGGGATTCAAAAGTTTCGCGATCAAGATGTGCCGGTAGATAAAGCGCTTTGTTTTTTTCAATGGTCAACGCCTCGATGGCCTCCTCGCCCAAAATAGCAATGCACTTATCGAAAAGGGTGAGCGTAGCTCGTGCATCGCCCATGGCTCTGTGCGCTGCGTCGTTGCGAATGTTTAGTTCCAGGCATACATTGGCCAATCCATAGGAACGAAGGCCAGGAAATGCCTTGCGCGCCACTTTAATGCTGTCCAATTTGGGAGGCGACCATTTGATTCCCACATGTTCGAAGGATGCTTTGATGAAGGAATAATCGAAACTTACATTGTGTGCAACGAAGATGGCGTCCTTCAACACTTCAAAAAGATCATCAGCGATATCCTCAAATACGGGGGCATTCACCAACATGCTATCGTTTATGCCCGTCAAGGTGGTGATGTAGGGTGGAAGCTTCGATTCAGGATTGATCAGCGTTTGGTATTCTTCCACAATCTCGTTGTTTTCGAGCACAAGCACGGCAACTTCTATGATGGAATTGCCAGAGGCATGGCTTCCTGTAGTTTCGATGTCGGTAATTGCGAAGCGCAAAGGGAAGTGTTTTTGGTAAGTCTTGATTAATATTGCTTTTGGAACATGCTCAGCGCATTTTCAAGCCCTAAATTTACATCCAATGAAACGAGGATATTACGCACTCAGTGCTTTGTTGATTATTTTATGTTACACTGCTCAAAATGCTGCGGCCCAGAATAAGTGGTTGCGTTTGATGCATACCAATGCCAAAGGTGTCATATACACAGACGAGGAAGAGGAGGAACAAGAAGACACCATTCAAGGATTTAGTTTTGGGTTGAATTTGGGGACCTATTTTGCATCAAAGAAATCGGCCAATTTCTACAACGGCGGTTGCACGTCCAATGAGTTTATCGATGTGAATGAGGTGCGCTGTTACAGCATAGCAGACCGCTTGGGGGTATCTGGATCAGATGTCGCATTCAACCAAACGTACAATAAAGTGATCAATGAGGTAGGCAATGGGGCAACGGGATTTGATGTGCCCTACGATGCATATCCTTCCAATATGCGCTACAACCCTGCTTTTTTGGTTGGCCTCAACGTCAAGTACAATTTCAACCGATACAGCGCGATGATCTTCAATATCAATGGCATGAAATTGAAAGCTGTGGATGTTTTTACGTTGCGATTTTACGGAGGGACATTGCCATTGAACGCGCAAAGTGACATTCGCAAGTATACTATTACAGGTCAAGAGCAACGCTTCAATATTAGTCTCGGATATCGGCAGGGTTGGTATATGAATGACTTCGCCAATTTTTATTTACAAGGCGGGCCAACGATGTTGGGCTGTCAATTCGAGCAAAACGTCATTCAAATTGGGAGTAGTTCGTACGATCTATTTATCGGAGTGCAAAATCAAAGCACCTTCGTGAATCCTCAGCCTCGAACGGATATTTCATTCGGCGGATATGGTTCCATGGGTATCGAATTCTTCTTCAACAAGAAACTCTCATTCGATTTGAGCTTTGGCATGAATCGCGAGAAGGTCATTCTGTATTCCTTGGAGGAAAAAGGATGGCACAAGTGGATACAGGCGACGTTTACCATTTGAGGATCCATACTGCACAATATGCGGCGGGGGCTGGAAGCGCTCATGTGAGGGTCTTCAATGGAATTCTAATACGAGATAGGTTTGTATGAGTTGCTCCAGTAAGGGAGCATAAAAATCGAATTATTGGGCACAAAAAAATCCCGCGAAAGCGGGATTCTTGTGTCACCGTAGGGAGTCGAACCCCA
>JAIYCK010000051.1 GCA_027488055.1 Flavobacteriales bacterium
AATATGGTGGTGCAAGAGGAGCAGGAGCTGGCCTCGATTCTAAAAATGGGTTGGTCCAGTGAAACGCTGAAAGGGGCCTTGGTGGCCAATCCCATTCCGGTGGAATTTGCACTCGATGGAGCTTGGATGGAGGAGCAGATCAACGTGGCCATCACAAAGGCAAACAAAGACAAAATAAGTGGTAAAGAATTAACTCCTTATTTGCTCAAATCACTGAATGTGCTCACCGAAGGCAAAAGCCAAGGAGCGAATCGGGCACTTGTCTTGCATAATGCTGCCATCGCAGCGAAAGTGGCTGTGGCATTCCGTAATTTGAATGTGGAATGAAATTGAAATACGTATTATTATTCGTTTCCTGTATCATTATGGCGGCTTGCAATACATCAGAAAATCTGCAGGATGATCGCGTGGAGAAAGCGCGTCAAAACTGTTTGAGGGATATCGAATCGGAGCTTCGTGCTATCCAAATTCCACTGGGAAGTGCGGTGGCCATGGTCGTATTCAAACAGGAGCGGATCATGGAGATTTATCTTCAAGGTCAAAATGAAAAATGGACCTTCTTGAAATCGATTGAAATATGCGCAGCAAGCGGCGATCCAGGCAGAAAATTGGTCGAAGGGGATAAGCAAGTGCCAGAGGGTTTTTATGAGGTAAAAGTCTTCAATCCCAAAAGTCGTTTTCATCTAAGCATGGGATTGAATTATCCCAACGACGCGGATCGATTAGTGGCCGATCGTGAGCACCCTGGCGGAGATATCTACATCCATGGTGGGTGTCAAAGCATCGGATGCTGCGCACTAACTGATGAAGGCATTGAGCCACTCTACGTGCTCTGCGACGAAGCGCGAAAGGCCGGAAAGCCTGCTCCCAAAGTCATGATATTGCCATGCCGGTTTGATGATTCCAATCTCGAATGGCGCGATGAATCGTTCACTCAATGGCATTCATTTTGGACCGGATTAAAACAAGGATACGATTGGTTCAAGTCATCCAGTCGCTGGCCAGTCATGTCCATTGATCCACATGGCAATTATATCTTCGAAACTGAGTTGCAATAGGTGGAGGATTGAGCGCACAGCATTATCTTCGCGGCATGTCTAATACGTTTGAAACTCCAGCTCATATCCTTACTGAGGAAAAAATTCGCCAGCGCTTGCTCGACGATTATCGTTTGGCTTGTATTTCGCGCGAAGCCTCACTATTGGGGCGCAAAGAAGTCCTTACCGGAAAAGCTAAATTTGGCATTTTTGGCGATGGCAAAGAACTCGCACAAATAGCCATGGCCAAGGTGTTTCAAAATGGAGATTGGCGCGCGGGATATTACCGCGATCAAACATTTATGATGGCCATTGGCGAGCTTACCGTACAACAGTATTTTGCTGCCCTCTACGCGCACACCGAGATTTCGGCGGATCCAACCAGCGGAGGACGTCAAATGGGCGGCCATTATGCCACACGTTTTCTCAATGGGGATGGATCATGGAAAAACGTCATGGAGCGTAAAAATTCTTCTTCGGATATTTCGCCAACTGCAGGACAAATGCCCCGTTTGTTGGGGTTGGCTCAAGCGTCGAAAGTATATAAACTCAATCCAGATCTACATCACAAATCGTCCTTCTCCAATCAAGGAAATGAAGTGGCTTTTGGAACCATTGGCGATAGCTCTACTTCCGAAGGTTTGTTCTGGGAAAGTATGAACGCTGGAGCCGTGCTCGGAGTGCCCATGTGCATGAGTGTGTGGGACAACGGCTGGGGCATCAGTGTACCAAAAAAATATCAAACCGTAAAAGAAAGCATCAGCGTGGCTTTGAGTGGATTCGAAAAGACCACTACCACCAACGGTATCAAAATTTTCAAAGCCAAGGGATGGAATTATCCTGAGTTGGTAATGACCTATGAGAAGGCAGTTACGTATTGCCGCGAAAACCATGTGCCAGTGCTTGTGCACGTAGAGGAGATCACGCAAATTCAAGGTCACAGCACCAGTGGGTCTCACGAAAGGTACAAGGATCAAAAGGAGTTGGACTGGTACAAAGAATACGACTGCATCGTACAGTTGGGCAAATTCATCATGATGGATGGTTCAGCAAGTGAAGCTGAGCTTGCAGCCATACGTGAGGAAGCTAAAAAGGAGGTACGCAATCAACAAAAGGCTGCTTGGTCTGCTTTCCGCGCCGATATTCAACGCGATGTCGATCAGGCTATAGTCCATTTGAATGAGCTAGCTGCTCAAACAAAGATTCCTGCGGTGCAAGCTGCAGCAGAAAGCTTGTCAAAAACGATAGAACCTATTCGCCGCGATATTTTTGTCGCCGCCAAACAAGCCATACGCGCGGCCAAAGGTCAGGCCAATGCATTGCAGCAATGGCTGGATGTGCTTCATGCAGACATGCAAGTGCGTTATAGTTCAGAGTTGCACAACGATGGTCAACTCGGTGCGCTGAGTGTGTCACAAGTGGATCCGCTCATCGATGAAAAAGCGGAGCAAGTAGATGGCCGTATCATCTTAAGAGATTTTTGGGATATGAAATTAGCGGCTCATCCCGAAATATTAATTTTTGGCGAAGATGTCGGCAAAATTGGAGGTGTAAACCAAACCTGCGAAGGTTTACAAGAAAAATACGGTGAATTAAGAGTAAGCGATACCGGTATTCGCGAAGCCACTATTTTGGGGCAGGCCATTGGTATGAGCATGCGCGGATTAAGACCGGTAGCGGAGATCCAATACTTGGATTATATCTATTACGCATTGCAAGGCATGCGCGATGATTTAGCCTCGGTTCGCTACCGCACGCGTGGCGGGCAAAAAGCGCCTGCTATCATTTCCACGCGTGGTCACCGATTGGAAGGAATTTGGCACAGCGGTTCACCGATGGGCGCCATTATACACA
>JAIYCK010000304.1 GCA_027488055.1 Flavobacteriales bacterium
GGCTCCAAGTGGGTTTGATCGCTGGCGGTGCGGGACTCATCACACAGAACGTGATCAGCATGACGGGCGGACCGGTGCAGTTCAACCCCATCATGGCCTTGGGTTTGATTGTGGGGGGCAGCTCCTATTTCTTGGAAAAAGCTAAGTCCGATGCCTTGTGGCTCGCAGCCGATGAATACAACAAGTTTGAAGAACCTGCAGTGGTGCAGGTGCCGTAATGGGATTTAAACGAACTCATTTTTCGCTGCTATATCCAATTGAACGCACATGGGAGTATTGATCGTATGGCATACGATTGAATAACCTCAAGCCTTTGCTTTGAACTTGGCGATGGCATTGCGTGTAAAGTCAGACAACACCAATCGGCCGGAAATGCCTGCACGCTCCACGAGCAAGTTGTCCCAGTGTTCGGTGCCTTGCCAAAATATTCTTTTCAACTCGAGCATCGCCTCCGGACTGCTGGCAGCCAAACGAGTAGCCAATGCCGCAATAGCTTCATCCATGGCTTCTTCGGTCTCAAAGAGCTCGGCATACAAACCCTTTTCGCGGGCCCATTCGGCCGACATAAATTCTGTTGCATTGATGGCCATTTGAGACATGGCACTGACACCTACCTTGCGTTCTACCGCTGGACCTACCACAAAGGGGCCGATACCGACAGCCAATTCGCTGAGCTTAACGGACGCTGCCTTGGTCGCAAAACAATAATCCACTGCGGACGCCAAACCAACACCACCTCCTACTGCTTTTCCCTGCACACGGCCGATGACAAGCTTATTGGTTTTGCGCATGGAGTTAATGACATGGGCAAATCCAGAGAAAAATTGCAAGCCCGTGGCGGCATCATCAATAGCCGTCAATTCATCAAAACTGGCACCAGCGCAGAAAGCCTTTTGACCTTCGCTGCGCAAAATGATAACGCGCACGTGCGCATCGTTACCCACCTCAGTGATGCAGTCGCCAAGTTCACGAAGGAGCGCACCTGGCAATGAATTGCTTTGTGGATGAAAAAAAGTAACGGTACCTATTCCGTTTTCAATGTGTGCTGTAACGCGGCCTGTATCGCTCATATAGATGGTATATTTTAGAATCTGCGAAAATAAAAAAGGTCGGACAAATCCGACCTTTTATCTTTTAGCCTCTGAGAGGCATTGGCATATAATCTCGTTTGTTGGCGCCTGTGTAGATTTGGCGTGGACGACCGATTGGCTCGCCTTGTTCCACCATTTCTTTCCACTGCGCGATCCAACCTGGTAGACGGCCTAGGGCAAACATCACAGTGAACATTTCGGTAGGAATACCAATTGCACGGTAGATGATACCACTGTAGAAATCCACGTTCGGGTACAACTTGCGCTCTACAAAATATGGATCTTGCAAGGCCACTTCTTCCAAACGCTTGGCAATGTCCAATACGGGATCGTGGATACCCAAGCGATTCAATACATCATCGCAGGCTTTTTTGATGATTTTGGCGCGCGGATCAAAGTTTTTGTAAACGCGATGACCGAAGCCCATCAAGCGGAAAGAATCGTTCTTATCCTTTGCTTTTTCGATCCACTTATCTGTGTTGCCACCGTCAGCTTTGATGCGTTCCAACATTTCGATAACCGCTTGGTTGGCACCGCCATGCAGTGGGCCCCAAAGAGCAGCGATACCTGCAGAAACAGAGCTATACAAGTTGCTTTGTGAGCTACCTACGATACGCACCGTTGAAGTAGAGCAGTTTTGCTCATGGTCCGCATGAAGGATCAACAACTTATTGAGCGCATCATCTACAACTGGATCAATTTCATAGTCTTCTGTGGGCAAAGCGAACATCATGTTCAAGAAATTTTGCGTGTAGGAGAAGCTATTGCGTGGGTAAATAATCGGGTGACCTATGCTCACCTTGTGCGCTTGTGCAGCTAGCGTTGGCATTTTGGCCATCAAGCGATGCATGGTCATTTCGATGTCTTTGAAAGGACGATTGGGATTCTGTGCCTCCGGATAGAAGGTAGACATGCTCGCAATCATCGACGACAATACACCCATTGGGTGAGCACCCGTAGGATACGCTTCGTAAAAGCGCTTCATGTCCTCGTGCACCAAGGTGTGTTGAGTGATGCTATTTTGGAAATATGTGAGTTCTTTAGCATTGGGCAATTCACCGTAGATCAGCAAGTAGGCCACTTCGATGAAGGAGGCATACTCCGAAAGCTGCTCGATCGGATAACCGCGGTACCATAAAATACCGTTGTCGCCGTCCAAGAAAGTGATCGCGCTTTTGGTCGAACCTGTATTCTTGTAGCCGCTGTCGAGTGTAATGTACCCTGTTTGGTCCAGCAATTTGGTGATGTCGATGGCCTTTTCGTTCTCAGTGCCTTCGTATACGGGCAATTCGTACTCTTTGCCGTTCAGAATCAATTTAGCGGTTTCGCTCATGGGTGTTATAAAAAAAAAGTAATGATTATCGGGTGTCTTCAAGCCTTTGGTGGGACCTACCACATTATGAAAAGCGAACTTCAGAGTCGTCCATTGGCTGGATGTATTCTTGCGTATATCACTTCTAAAATGGGTAAAATCAGCTCATCGCTTGATTTCAAATCTTGCGCAAGATAATTCGAGTGCCGTCCATATTCAAAACGAAATTGAGAACAAATTGATGATCCTTGTTCACATTTTCGGTTGCAGGCAAACGACTGCAAATCACATGCGTGTGGCTTTAACGAACGAGAAGCGAAAAAGTTCAGAAAACAGCAGGAAATTTGGGACAATGGCCGAAAAATTATGTGGGGATGAATGGCGGTTCTCAATCAATATGATTTCGAGTTCATCCCTACTATCCAACCCATTTTTGATGCATCTTGCACACATGAAATCGCTGATCAGTTCCATCGTTTTGTTAAAGCTGGCTGCTTTGACCATGTTCGGGCAATCCTTATCCTTTGGCCCCTTGCTAGGGCATGTGGATATGCGCACGGCTTATATTATGATCCAGTCGGATCGAGCAGAGAATGTAAGCTTGCGTTATTACCCTGCCAACTTGCCCGAGCAATATCAGAAATTAAGTGCCCGTACCTCCAACGACCTGCACCACACACATCGTTTCGTGCTCTCGAATTTGCAACCTGGCACGCAATATCATTATCAGATTTCCAACGAACATTCCAAAGGTCAATTCGGTCCAACCTATACTTTCACCACCCAAACATTGTGGCAATACCGCACCGATCCTCCCCCACTTCGAGTGGTTGCAGGAAGTTGCGCCTTCATCAATGAAACAGCCTATGATCGCCCTGGAAATGCTCATGGTGGCAATTATCACATCTTCGATAGCATTGTAGCACATGACCCAGATATGATGCTTTGGTTGGGTGACAACATCTATTTGCGCGAAGTAGATTACGGATCACCCGAAGGTATCGCGTGGCGCTATCAGCACGCGCGTCAAGTGCCCGAAATTCAACATGTGCTCGCTGCTTGTCCCAATTATGCCATTTGGGATGACCACGATTTTGGACCCAACGACAGCAATGGCAGTTATGCACTCAAAGATGCTTCGCTCCAAGCCTTTGAAAGCTATTGGGCCAATCCAAGTTATGGAACAACTGAAACGGATGGCATTTTTACATCCTTTCAAATGGGCGACATCGACTTCTTCCTTTTAGACAATCGATTCCATCGCACACCAGCCGACCTCAAAGGGTTGGATACTCCTACTTTGCTTGGAGAGGCTCAATTGAAATGGTTGATCGAAGCACTAAAAACAAGCAAGGCGCCTTTCAAAATGATTGCTTTGGGCGGCCAATTTCTCAACACCTTTGCAGGTTTTGAAAACTATGCCACCTATGCCGCCGAGCGTCAGAAAATAATCGATCTCATCGAACTCAATGAAATCAAAAATGTGGTTTTTCTTACTGGGGACCGCCATTGTGGAGAATTGAGCGCCCTCACATTGAAAAATGGAATTACCATCTATGACCTTACTACCTCGCCGCTCACTAGCCGCAGTTATGACATCGGCAAAGAGGAGAATCTCTTGCGCATGGATGGCACTCTTGTGCCTACTCAACATTTTGCGATCCTTGACTTTGCTGGTAAATTCAAAGAGCGATCGCTTACGATCTCCATCAAAGACGCAGAGGGAAAAGTGCATTACACACGCACCATCAAAAGTGTGCTATAACCTTTTATCGGGCGGTATATAAAACGTCCAAAAGATCGTCGACCTCTGACATGCTGACACTGTAGTCCCCGGCATTGTTCTTGGCAGTCAACTTCTGAGGAAGGGCCGTTGCAGTAGCGCTCCTTTTTTCCATGTAACCAGACGATGCTGCGGCTTCACTTTCTGCTTGCGGCGCCATGGCCATGTCCTTGCTTTCTACCAATGCGGGCGCCATGACAGGCTCATCATATGCCAAGCCATCACCATCACTCATCGTTGATTCCGCCATCACATCTTCTGTTACGCTATTATCATATTCAGTTTCTACAATTGAGGGGGCAAGCGGCAACTCGCTTTTGACTTCAGCAAATTGTTGCA
>JAIYCK010000331.1 GCA_027488055.1 Flavobacteriales bacterium
CAACTTCCTTATGGCAAGTTATCTGGCAGAATCATCGATGATTTAATATCCAACACACGTGAATTGGATGGACAAGATGAGAAGCGCGATGGTTTGGATTTTGCACTTTGGAAAAAGGCCGAGCCACAACATTTGATGCAATGGAATAGTCCATGGGGCAAGGGTTTTCCGGGATGGCATCTGGAATGCTCCGTGATGAGTACCAAGTATTTGGGCAAAACATTCGATATTCATGGCGGTGGGATGGATCTGAAATTTCCTCACCACGAATGCGAAATCGCACAAAATATTGGGGCTACCGGTGAGGCGCCTGTGCGCTATTGGATGCATGGCAATATGCTTACCGTAAATGGCCGCAAAATGGCCAAGAGCGAAGGCAATGGCTTCACTCCAGAAGAGTTGATTACAGGCAATCATAAATTATTGGACAAGGGATATAGCCCTATGACGGTCCGGTTTTTCTTCATGACAGGACATTATACCAGCACAATAGATTTCAGCAATGAAGCATTGCAGGCGGCCGAAAAAGGATACCGTCGCATGATGGCAGCGCGCAAAGTGTTGGATGGATTGAAGCCTGCTGATCGCAGCGAATTTGCGGTAGGTGAATTGGCCAAACATTGTGCAGAAGCCATGAACGACGACTTCAATACCCCCATTTTGATAGCGCATTTGTTTGATGCCGTAAAAGCGATCAACTCTGCGAATGATGGCAAATTGGCCATGACGAATGAGGATATTCAAGAGTTGAAAATGTTGTTTGATAATTATTGCTTGCACGTAATGGGCCTGCAATGGGAAGAAGAGCAAGGCGGAGATCAATTGTCGGGTGATCTCATGAACGTGATTCTGGATTTAAGAGCAGCTGCTAAAGGAAACAAGGATTATGCTACTTCAGATAAAATCAGGGATGCATTGACGGCATTGCAGATCGAGGTTAAAGACACCAAAGAAGGTGTGACTTGGGAAGTGAAATCAAAGTAGCCTGAAAGGGTCTGCCACAATTACAAGTTGCATCATACATTTGCAATGGAACAGTTGAAGTTTATGAAAACAAAACAAATAATAGCCATTGCGCTTGTTGCCTTGCTGCTTGGTGGGGGAATCTATTCTTCATTTTTTACAGAAGACAAACCCAATGGCACTAAGCCAACCCCCAATGTATCTACCAAGCCAGAGGTAAAGGCCCCGACGTTTGATGGCGACTCTGCGTTAGCCAAGGTTGCCCAACAAGTGGATTTTGGTCCAAGAGTGCCTAACTCAAAAGGTCACGACGCATGCGGTGCGTGGCTTGTCAGTGAGTTGACACGTTTAGGCGCTAAAATTACCACACAAGATTTTTCGCTCAAGGCATACGATGAAACCCCACTGCGTTTGCAGAATATCATGGCCTCTTTTCAGCCTGAAAAAACACGACGCATATTATTGTGTGCCCATTGGGACACACGACACATGGCCGAAAAAGATCCTGATCCAGCGCGCCGCAACAAACCAATTCTAGGCGCCAATGACGGTGGCAGCGGTGTCGCTGTATTGCTTGAGATAGCTCGTCATCTGCAAACTACACCCACCGCAGTAGGCATTGATTTGTTGTTTTTGGATGGCGAAGATTACGGTGCTTCCGACAATGTATCCGACGATAGCGCATACTTGAATCCTGGTTTTTATTCCACCTGGTGCTTGGGTTCGCAGTATTGGGCCAAAAATAAAATGCCTCAAGGATACAATCCCATGTTCGGTATCCTATTGGATATGGTGGGCGCCGCAGATGCTCAGTTTTGTAAAGAAAAATTTAGCATGGAGGTAGCGGGCGATTTAGTGAATTTGGTTTGGGCCAATGCCGAGAAAGAAAGTTATGGAATGTTCTTTCAAGACCGAGAAGTGAATGGCGTCATCGATGATCATGTAATGCTCAATAGAGGCGGTGTACGCTGTATCGATATCATCGATACTCGACCCATTCCTGCCAGCATGGGATTGGGCGAATATACTTTTCCATCTTACCATCATACCCACAAAGACGATATGTCAAGTGTAAGTAAAAACACTTTGAAGGCGGTGGGACAAACCGTGTTGCGCACCATCTACAATATGTAAATTTCAACGGAATTTCCGCAGACTGCATGCGTCTAAAAGTCCATGTTGAGAGAGAGATAAAAGACCCGATCCAAAACTTGGCCGTCGTCTACGCCCCACGCCCAATCGGCTCGCACAAAATAGCCAAGTAAGCGGCTTCGAACACCGAATCCATATCCATACACGATGGGTTCACGGTTGTTGAATACCGTTACTGAAGTGGGTTGTTTGTCGATTGTAGTTTGATTGAAAAGATTGTCATCGTCATACGGATTCTTGCCTGTCCATGCTGCACCAGCATCCAAAAAGGTAATGACTTGGAGGTTTTGTAAGAAGTCATTGCGAATGGGTTTACGCATCAGATACTTTACGATGGGCATACGCAATTCCGCGTTGCTAACAATGGCAGAGTTACCGTTGCGGGCATTGACATAAAATCCGCGAACGGGCCCGACAAAACTTTGAAAGCGATATCCTCCATTTTCATAATCAATGGGTGTGGCATTGTCCACACGTTGCAAGAGCCAATTGTCAACACCGCCCATGTAATTGATGATTTTGTATTTCCCGAAAGAGGTGCTACCAGCCGCTCTGAAGGCCGCAATGAAGGAACGATGGATCCGCTGATAATGCCGGACATCAAAACCGAGTGTATTGATGTCGGTGCGAGCAGCGTCTAGATTCGGTTGCTGGAATCGCTCGGCCCACAATTTAAGACGCGTACCAGTGTATAAATTGAGGCCTCTATTGAAGGTATTGTCATATACATATTCTGTCTTCAACATCAAATTGACCTCGTATTCATTGGGTTCACGCAAAGAATAGACATCTGTACTTTGCTGGACCAATTTATCATGGCGGATGTCTCCTCTCAACCGAATGGATGCAACTTCACTGAAGGGATATTTGAGGGAATACGAGAGCGTATTCATCTGCAACTTAAATGACTCAAAGCCAAAAGTAGAAGAGAAGGTTTCGACCTGACGGATGAATTGCAGCTTACGATCCCAGCGACTTCCGAGCTTTTCAAAACTCACACCATATTCTTGGTTGCTCAGATCAAGTCCAAAACGGAAACCTCCAATGATGCGATAGTCCTCAAAGAGATCGGTGAGGTGTATCTGCGTCATTCCCGACAATCCAGGGGTAATGCTGCTTGGTGACGTAAAGTTTTGATAGGTCGGAGTGAAGAACACATTGGTGGCCTGGGTGGTCAATTTGTCTGCGGTGAAATTCAAAAGATAATTGCGCGATCGTGGCATGACAAAGGGCTGCACCGCGGGATTCGACTGTACGGGTGTTCCATCAGCTTTGTACTCTGTAACCCTGACCGTTTCTTTCTCATACGTGTAGTCTTTGATTTCCTCATCAAATACATAGTTTTGGATATCAATGATGCCTTTGCCAATTGTGTCAGAGGTGGATATAAAGCGCTTTCCCTCAGGGATTTGAGGTCCCGAATTAGAGCTATCTTGGATGGGTGTACCTACAGGTAAAGTACTTGTGCTGACAGAAACTACAGGCTGATTTAGGCGGAAAAACACTGTCGAGAACCGTTGATTATGGAGCATTTGAAAATCTTTGGGCATCCGAGAATACGTTGCCATTTGTTCGCTAACAGTAAAATAGCGGTAATGAATTGCGGTATCAATCGTGGAAATGACACTGTCAACGTGTGCCACATACCGATGGCATTGACCTGCATCTTCGCCGAGGTAGGTGTATCTTTTTTCTCCAAACTCTGCCGGATACGACTCATTGATCAGCGGTGTTTGGGTCAATCTTTCTAAAAGAGGCTCGGTAGCTTCTAAATCAATGAAGTATAAATCTTTGCTATGAGCATAGATTTCGTTGGGAACATCTTTGCGCAAAGTGTCATCGGTGCGATTGCTTGCAAATAGAATTCTGGTGGCGTTATCGACAAATTGAGGTTGGACATCATCCCACGGATCATTGGTGAGTTGCGTGAAGTTGTTGCCGATGATTTGGAAGAGGTAAATATCAGTCTGACCATTTTTGACTCCACTGAATACCATTCGCTTGCCATCGGGGCTATACTGAACATCCTGAATTTTTTGAATCAATTTCAGGTTCTTTTCCAGGGTTTTTTTCTCATCTACATTATAGTTTCCGATGAAAACCTGACTTTCGTTCTCATAAAAATACGTGAGCAAAAGTGAAGTAGGATGCCACGCGATTACAGGATAACTTTCGTCAGCCAATCGATCCAATCGATGTTCTTTTTTCAATATGCATTTCAGCTCCTCACGCGCAATGTCATATATCCAGATGCGGTATTGCCCATTTTCATGCGTTACAAAGGCCCATTTTTGCTCATCTGGCGATAAGCGAAACGAACTGTATTTGAATTTGCTTTTATACTTCACCGGTATTTCACCCAAGGTCTCGTGTTCCTTTTTCCAAATTTTCCAAGCCTCTTTGTCGCCTGTTTTTGGGAATGGTTTGTCGCCGGGGATACTTTCTAAGCGTGGGCTTAATGTTTTGTCACGGTAATATTTTACGAAGTCTTTGGTAACCGAATCCATAGAAACACCAAGCACATAAAGGAATCCACTTTCAATGTTTTTGCTGGCTTGTGCCATGTAAAGAATATTGGGAATCACATTGTCACCATAGACCTCACCTATATAGCTCCAAAATGCTTCTCCAGCTAATTGAGCGTTCTCGTCTTCCAAAAAATTGAAGCTTTTGAAGGTTCCTGAACGCACCATGTCTTTCACATAATGAACAGCTTCTGGATTCAAACCATGGGCGGCATACCGAATCACACCTTCTTCATACCATTCAGGCACCGATAACAAGGTCGAATTTTTGATCACATCAATCCAATCACCGCCATAGATCAGCTGCATGTACATCACCCTTGAAATATTCTCGCGAATTTGCCGATCCAAGGTTTCGCGCGTATCGCCATAGAAAACAAACATTTTAGTGCCCATGATCTTGGCAACTCCACCAATGTTGAATTGGTCTTCATTGCCCAAGCCGATATTGCTTTGTCTCCATTCGTTTTGGGTGAGGTAGGTGATGATCTGGATTTTGTCATCCATCGTAAAGTCGTAAAATTTCTCGACTTGATTGAGTTGCTTTTCGGCGGACTGCAAGGTG
>JAIYCK010000060.1 GCA_027488055.1 Flavobacteriales bacterium
CTGGGTTTTATGTCATCAGCTACACTAATATGCCCAGTATCTTGGTGGAATTAGGTTTTTTGACCAATAAAGACGAAGAAGACTTCTTACAGTCCAAGGACGGCAAAACCTACATGGCCTCAGCCATATTCAGGGCTTACAAAGACTACATGATCAAGAATCAGCCCGATCATAAGCCATTGGCTGGAGCCAAAGATCCAGAAATAAAATCCGTACCATCCAAGCAGGCAGACTCATCCAACGATGCCACTGCTTCCAATGCAGCACAGAGTAATACAAATACCTCAAGAGGCAATGCCCACGCTAGTGGTCCCAGCAACGAGCAAGCCAAGCCAGCGGTGAAAGAAACGCCCAATCCAAGCAAAGCAGAGCCCATATGGAAGGAAGTGAAAACCGGTGTGCGCTACCATGTGCAAATATTATCCTCGGCAAATCCCTTGCCCGCAGGAGATGCACAGTTCAAGCGGATTGGCAAAACCATTGAATACAAGCAAAACGGCGTATATAAATATTTGGTAGGCACCACAGACAGCTACAAAGAGGCCAAACAAATGCAAGATCAAATGCGCGATAGAGGATTCAAAGATGCATTTATTGTAGCCTTTGAAAACGAAAAACGCATAGATTTGAGCAAGGCCATTGCCCAAACCACGAATATCAAAAACGAATGAAAGTCTCGAGAGAGTTTTTAATAGGCCTTGTGGTCATAGTGAGTTTGACTCTTTTGTATATGGGAGTCAACTTTCTCAAAGGGGTTAACCTCTTCAGCAAGCAGCAAAAATACTATGCCGTGTATACCAATGCCGCTGGGCTGGTGGCTAGTAACCCTGTGATCCTAAATGGATTTAAAATCGGCATTGTTAAAGATGTTCACATGAACGAAAACGGGGACGGAACTATCATTGCCGAGGTTGTCATCAATGACGCCAACCTCAAAATTCCAGATGATACGCGCCTCGACATTTACGATGCTGACTTATTCGGAGGCAAAGCCATTCAGATCGTATTGGGGAAATCACCCTCGATGGCGACTAACAAGGACACATTGAATTCGGCCATTTCGCTTGGCCTCACCGATGCCATCAAGCAGGAAATTGAACCACTCAAATTAAAGACTAGTAAATTGTTTAGCGGTGTGGATTCTCTGCTCAATAGTTTGAATAATATACTTGGTGACAGCGATGCACAGAGCATTGGCGACATCTTCAAAAGTTTGAAAACGACACTCACCAATTTGGAAGGCACGACAGCCAATATGAATTTAATCTTGGAGAATAACAACCCCAAGTTGGCTGCCATTTTTGACAACATCGAGAGCATCACTACCAATCTCAAGGACAACAACGAAACCTTGAGCGCTGCAATCAAGAATGCGAAAAACATTACGGATAGCATCGCAGCATTGAATCTCAGTAAGACTTTGGCCAATGTCAATGGCGCACTGACCGACTTCAACGCCATTCTGGCCAGTGTTAAAACAGGCCAAGGGACCTTGGGTAAATTGATTACCTCAGACGCGTTGCATACAGAGCTCGTTGAGGCCTCCACCAGTTTGGATCTCCTGCTCAACGACATGCGTGTTCATCCCAAGCGTTATTTGAATTTCTCCTTAATCAACAAAAAAGACGATGCTGAATTCTCTAAGAAAGAATTGGAGCAAATCAATGAGGAGATTGAGAAGCTCTTGCTTGAGCAAAAGAAATAGTACTTTGATGGAGCCGAGTCTCAATGCAATTTCACCTGAAACTTGGTGGCCATCTTCTCAATTTGCTCTTCGCTGACCTCATGCACATTGGAGCTTGAATGATATTTCTCCACGGCAGTCACATGCAATTGATATCCAAATTCCTTGGCTAAGTCCAGGTAGGGCTGCATTTCCCAGTCGTAAACGAAGGTGTTGTGCACGATAATGTGCGCACGTGCACTCGTCATGGCTGCTTGGACTCGATCAATGCATTGCTGATAGGCCAAATGATTCTCGTGAAATACGAATTCATAATTCCCCTCTGTATCAGTGAAATAATCATCAATACTGCATACAACCGCATCCGGCAATAGTCCCAATACATTGGCCAAAGTTGTTTTTCCACAACCTGGAAGTCCACGAAGAAGTATGAGGTGCAATGACATGGAAGCGAAAATACAACCAATAGAGGGATTGCAGCAATATCGCGACAAACTGCAATTCGTGCCGGCATATTGAGCGTAATTCATGCCCACTCCAAAGCGCTGTTGATCTCTCACAATTCGTATATTCGCGACATCAAGGTGAACCATTCCATTCTCGCGAATGTTGCCATCTCGAATAGAATTTTGCCCGATATGATCGCACAAATTATTTTTACCCTTTTAATTGCTACTGCATCTTTCCTCATTGCGAAAAGATTCAAGTTCGTCAAAAGAAATATTTTTCTTGGTCGAGATATTGTTCTCCAAGGAGATCCATCCCAGCGCTGGGGCACCATGCTTCGCGTTGCCCTTGGTCAAGGCAAAATGTTTACCCGGCCATTCGCCGCTTTCATGCACTTGATACTGTATGCTGGCTTTGTCATCATTAATATCGAGGTTTTGGAGATCCTGATCGATGGCTTCTTTGGCACACACCGCGTTTTTGCAGGTCTAGGCGGGCTATATACTTTTTTGATTGCCACCTTCGAAATCCTAGCCTTTTTGGTTTTATTGGCCTGTGTGGTCTTTATTGTGCGACGCACCGCCGGTTCAATCAAACGCTTGGCCATGGCCGAGCTCAAAGGCTGGCCGCAAAACGACGCCATGATTATCCTGCTCACAGAAATTTTGCTCATGAGCGCATTTATCACGATGAATGCCTGCGATTACCAGCTCAATCAAATCATCATCAAAGATGGAACACATACGTATGTCTCAGATGCAGCTTTTCCCATTTCTTCGATTTGGTCGAATGTACTGAATGGCTCGTCAACAGAGGCATTGCATATGATCGAGCGGTTTTGTTGGTGGTTCCACATCATCGGCATCCTCGCGTTTATTGTTTACTTGAGTTACTCCAAGCATTTGCATATTCTTTTGGCCTTCCCCAATACCTACTACTCCAAATTAAAAGCTGCTGGCTCATTGAGCAATCTGCAAAGCGTCACCAACGAAGTCAAATTGATGTTGGATCCAAGCGCCCAGGTTCCCCCTCCGCCCGATGGCCCGCAGCGTTTTGGTGTAAAGGATGTGCAAGATCTCTCGTGGATCAATCTAATGAATGCTTATAGCTGCACCGAATGTGGCCGCTGCACGAGTGAATGCCCAGCCAATCAAACAGGCAAATTGTTGTCGCCTCGCAAAATTATGATGGACACACGCGACCGAATGGAAGAAGTCGGCCGCTGCATGGATGCCAATCACGGAGTTTGGCAAGACGACGGTAAGTCCCTTTTGCGCGATTACATCAGCGAAGAAGAATTGTGGGCTTGTACCAGTTGCAATGCATGCACCGAGGCCTGTCCAATCAATATCAATCCACTCGAAATCATCATTGATTTGCGAAGATATTTGATTATGGAAGAAAGCAAATCACCTGAGAGTATCACAGTGATGTTCAATAATATCGAAAACAACGGCGCACCATGGGCCATGAGTGCCATGGACCGCGATCAATGGAGAAACAACTAATACATATAGCAGTGGTGACTACGTCTAATGAACTACGCAGCGCTTCCCAATTAAAACAACAAAGAGGATGGTAGACTTATTAGACGCACAAGAAGACGGCAAACGCATTTCACCCGTATTGCCTGAGCATATTAAGAATTTTTTAGTGGATATCGACGGCACCGTAGGCGAAGACATCCCCAACGAAGAGCCCGAGCGCATGGAAGATGCTGCTGTCTACCCTGATGCCTTACAAAAATGCAATCAGTGGTACGATGAAGGCCATGTGATCTACTTCTTCACTTCACGCACTGAAGCGCACCGCGAGGTCACAGAACGGTGGTTGAAGAAAAGTGGCTTCAAATACCATGGAATTATCTTTGGCAAACCACGAGGCGGCAATTACCATTGGATCGATAACCACATGGTACGCGCCACGCGATTCGAAGGTAAATTCACAGACTTGGTGGAAAAAGAAATGACGATACAAGTATTTAAAAACGAATAAGCACTCATCCGAATGAGCACTGAATTGAAAGTAAGAACCATGGCCGAATGTGTGGCCGCAGGCGAAGTCCCAGAAGTATTGTTCTGGGTTGGTTGTGCAGGTAGTTTCGACGACCGCGCAAAAAAAATCACCAAAGCCATTGCGCGCATCTTGCAGCATTGCAATGTATCCTTTGCCATCTTGGGACAAGAGGAAACGTGCACGGGTGATCCTGCCAAGCGCGCTGGAAATGAATTTTTATTTCAAATGATGGCCATGCAAAACATCCAGATTTTGCAGGGTTACGAGGTGAAAAAAATCGTGACCGGATGCCCCCACTGTTTTAATACCATCAAAAATGAATACCCCGAATTGGGCGGCCAGTTTGAGGTGTTGCATCATACCCAATTGATCAATCAATTGATGGCAGAAGGAAAAATCAGCATAGAAGGTGGTGCATTCAAGGGCAAAAAAATCACCTTCCATGATCCGTGTTACTTGGGCCGTGGCAATGGTGAATACGAGGCACCGCGCGAATTGATCCGCAAGCTCGATGCCGAATTGGTAGAAATGAAACGCAGCAAAGCCAATGGACTTTGTTGCGGGGCAGGTGGAGCTCAAATGTTCAAAGAAGCCGAGAAAGGCCTCAAAGAAATCAATGTCGAACGCACTGAAGATGTATTAGAAACAGGCAGCAGCGTTGTTGCAGCGGGCTGTCCCTTTTGCAATACGATGATGACAGATGGTGTGAAACACTTTGAAAAAGAGCAAGAGATTGTGGTCAAAGACATCGCAGAATTGATCGTAGAGGCTGCGGACCTTTAATCCATAATCATTCCTACCACCTATTACTGTTGTCATTATCATGGCATGGAATCCCTATCGGGCATTCGAACAAGACTATACAAAGTACACCGCGCAAGATCAATTGGTGTGGGCTACCCTTTTTGAACGTCAAATCAAATACCTGCACAACCACGCATGTGATTCCTATTTGAATGCCTTGGAGCACGTGGGCCTTCATCCGCATGCCATCCCTCGGATACATGATTTGAATGCACTACTCCAAAAAACCACTGGCTTTCAATTGAAAGTGGTTCCTGAAATTCAACCCAACGCGGTTTTCATGGAACACTTGGCCAACCGCACTTTTACCGCCACTGCTTGGCTCCGCTCGCTCGAATCGTTGGACTATATCAGTGAGCCCGACATGTTCCACGATGTGTTTGGCCATACGCCATTGCTCGCTGAACAGACATTTGCAAACTTTTTCCATCATTTTGGATTGCTCGGCCAAAAGTATATCGATCATCCTATAGCCATCGAACTTCTAGGCAGGGTCTATTGGTTCACTATTGAATTTGGATTGGTCCAAGAATCGGGACAAACAAAAATATATGGGGCCGGACTTATCTCATCGCATGGCGAGTCCAAGCATTGCTTTAGTAATTCCGTGGTGCATCAACCATTTGATATTGCGGCCATTATGGCGACGGAATACAACAACACCGTGATGCAGAACCATTACTTTGTTTTGCCTCATTTCGATAAACTACTAGAATCCTTGCCTGAGATGGAAAAGATTGTCCAAATGGCAATAAATTAGCAGCAAGTTTGATTTTTTAGAACCCTATTCTACATTAAGATTATGAAATTACTCGAAGGCAAAGTGGCCATCATCACTGGCGCATCACGCGGCATTGGAAAAGGAATTGCAGAAAAGTTCATTTCCGAAGGAGCCACCGTCATTTTCACCTATGCTAGCAGCGATGAAAAGGCACGCGCATTGGAAGCTGAATTGGCTCATCAAGGCGGAGTAGCCAAAGGCTATAAGAGTGACGCTGCCGATTTCAATGCAGCCAATGAGCTCATCGAAACAGTGGTGAAAGATTTTGGAGGTGTAGATATCTTGGTGAATAATGCAGGCATCACCCGCGATAATTTGCTCATGCGCATGAGCGAAGAACATTGGGATGAAATCATGCGGGTCAACCTCAAATCGGTTTTCAACCTGACCAAAGCAGTGATCAAACCCATGCTAAAAGCCAAAAAAGGCTCAATCATCAACATGAGTTCGGTGGTAGGAGTAAAAGGCAATGCGGGACAAGCGAATTATGCCGCCTCCAAAGCAGGCATCATTGGATTTACAAAAAGTGTGGCTGCTGAATTGGGCTCGCGCAATATCCGCTGCAATAGCATCGCTCCCGGATTCATCGAAACCGAAATGACGGAGGTATTGAATCCAGAAGTCGTGCAACAATGGCGCGATTCCATCCCATTGCGCCGCGGTGGCTCCACCGAAGACGTAGCCAATGCAACCTTGTTTTTGGCCAGCGATATGAGCGCTTATATCACCGGACAAACCTTGCATGTTTGTGGTGGTATGCTCATGTGAGTCATACATTCAATTTTAGTACAACCGAATGACCATTCTAACCGAAGCACCCATTTTTCTGAGCATATTATGTCCCTTGGCAGGGCTTGTGTATGCCGGTGCTTTGTACTTCCGCGATCGACTCAATGCTACGTTTGGCAAAGCCTTAGCAAGTCTTTTGGCTGTATTGCGCTTCGTCGTGGTAACACTCCTGGCCTTTTTCCTCTTGCATCCCTTGGTGAAATCAATCCAAAAGGAAGTCGAAAAACCCGTGATCTTATTGTGTCAAGACAACTCCCAATCAATAGCCTATACCGCTGATAGCAGCTACTACAGGGGCTCCTATAAAGATCAGTTAAAATCATTGCAGCAAGCCCTTGGAGAAAATTACGAAGTACAGAGTGTCTCCTTTGATGCTGCGGTGAAAGGCAATTTGGACAGCGTGCGCTTCGACGGCCAAGCGACAAATTATTCAGCTTTGATGGACCATGTATCGAGCACATTCGGAGGTCGCAACCTGGGAGCACTTATTGTGGCCTCGGACGGATTGTACAATCAAGGATCCAATCCATTGTACAATATGCAACTTTCCAATGTACCCTTGTACACCATTGCGCTCGGTGACACCATTGTCAAACGAGACCTTTTGTTAGCCGAAGTCAATGCCAATCGATTGGCTTACTTGGGCAATAAATTCCCAGTCTCTATTGTAGTGCAAGGAAAAAAAGCGGCTGGTGAATCCACCGTTTTGAAAGTCAGTAAAAATGGTCAAACTTATTTTCAAGAAAACATTTCCATTGCCAACGATGCCTATTTGCGGACCATCGACTTGACCTTGGATGCCAGCGAAATTGGCATACAGAAATACACCATCGAATTGTCGAGCATCAGCAATGAAGTCACACTGATCAACAACCGAAAGGATTTGTTCATCGATGTCTTGGATAGCCGAGAAAAAGTGCTGATCGTCGCGCACGCTCCGCACCCCGATCTCAATGCGTTACGCGACGCCATCGAATCGGTGGATAATTACAAAGTAGACGTGGTGCTTGCCAAAGACATCAAAAACAACATCAACGAATATAGCCTTGCGATTTTACACCAATTGCCTGCGGTGGGAGGCAACGGTGCATCCTTGATTCAAAATCTACTTGACGCTCGCATTCCGTGTCTCTTTGTATGGGGCAGCGCCACTGACTTTCGCGCCTTCAACAATGCTGGGTATGGCATTGCCTTGGACAATTATCGCAACAACATCACCGATGCGGGCATTCATCTAGCCGAAGGATTTTCATTGTTCAATGTTGATCCTGATTTGGCAATGTCGCTTCGTTCGATGCCTCCCCTGAGTGTGCCATTTGGCGATATTGAACTCAGTCCCGGCGCCGTGCCGTTTGGCTTGCAACAAATTGGTCAGATCAAAACACAAAAACCATTGATCGTTTTCAATAAGCAAAACGAAAACAAGATTGCTTTGATTGCTGGAGAAGGTATTTGGAGATGGCGCATCGCCTCTTTCCAACAATACAATAACCATGTCTATTTTGATCAACTGATCACCAAGATCACACAATACATGTCTGCCAAAGAAGACAAGAGTTTGTTCAGGGTCAATGGCAAAAATGATTTTTTAGAAAACGAGCATATCGTCTTCGATGCAGAGTTGTATAATCAGTCATTCGAAGCCATGACCGATAAAGAAGTTAAAATGCGTATTACTTCAGATGAAGGATTGGACTACGATTATAATTTTTCTCCGAATGCCACAAGATACCGTTTGGATGCTGGTCAACTTCCATCGGGCAATTACAAATATGTAGCCACAGCCAATACCGATCAGGGACTTATAGAGCGATTGGGCCAATTCAGTATTTCGGCATTGGATCTTGAATTGATGAACACCGTTGCTGACCATCGCTTATTGTATCAGTGGTCGCAGGCTCACGACGGTGCTATGGTATTGCCCGCGCAAATGAACCAATTGGCCGAGCTCATAAAAGCGCGTAAAGACGTGGTGTCCATTGCATACGAACACAAAGAACTCAAAGACCTTATCAATTACCGCTGGATACTCATTGTATTGATTATCCTTTTGGGTGGCGAATGGTTATTGCGCAAGCGAGCCGGCGCATATTGAAAAAGCCCATGAACCAACACGAAACCACATTGCGCATAGGCGGCGTGCCCGAGCACTTCAATTTGCCTTGGCAATTGGCGGCGGAGCGCGACATCTTTTCGAGCCATCATATCAACATGGCTTGGACAGTCTATGCCGGAGGAACTGGCGCCATGACCAAAGCGCTGCAATCCGGTGAGCTCGACGTGGCCATCTTACTTACCGAAGGATTTTTAGCAGCAGCAGATCAAGGTCTAAAAGCCAAAATTGCCAAAGTATATATCGATAGCCCATTGATATGGGGAATTTACAGTGGTTCCGGTTCACGACTCACCGATTTGAGCCATGCCAATTCACCAAAAATGGCCATTTCGCGCAAAGGTTCTGGTTCACATTTAATGGCCACCATTGATGCACATCAGCGAGGTGCCGCCTTCAATGAAGATCAATGGGTGATTGTCAACAGTCTTCATGGCGCCATGGAAAGTTTGGCCCGCAATGAAACCCAATATTTTTATTGGGAAAAATTCATGACACGACCATTCGTTCAGCAAGGCATCGTGAATTTAGTGGGCGAATTCAGTGCACCTTGGAGTAGTTTTTTGATTGTCGCTAGCGAACAAGCCCTTGCGACGAAATCTGATAAGATACAAACCTTACTTCAGGTCATGAATGCCGAGTGTATTTCATTCAAGCAAGACAATGCAAGTCCGATCTATTTGGGCAAGCGTTTCGATATGAGCTTGGCCGAAGCACGCCAATGGTTGCGCACTACGCAATGGAATTACGATTATCGCGTCAACATCGAATATCTGAACAATGCGCGCGCTGCACTCGCCTCTTCCTACCTCTGTGCAGCGAACCTAGACTTGGCAAAGCTTTGTGCACCATGGGTGGTGTTGGAGTGAGGCCAACTTCATTTCCCGCGCTACTTAGCAATTAATAAATACCATCACACACGCCATAGGGGCATCCATTCTGGACCAGAGTAGTTCAGGAGTTGTAGGTTGGAACTCATCGCCAAGACCATCAATTGTGCCGATACGTTCATTTCAACCGAAGACCGTGTAAGTCATTGGTTTCCTTCCACGCGAAGCCAACCACGATCCTTACTTTAATCAACCAATCCATTACCTTTGCGCTCAGAATAGCCTACCATGCAAAAAATAAAACACCTCTGGACCCAATACAAATGGCTGCGACGCTCGGTCTACTTGTTCGCGCTTCTCGTTGTTCTATTTATTTTACGCAACAAAATTCTTGTCGGTATCGGAGATTGGCTCGATGCAGGAGAGGCGCCTCAATTGACAGAAGCCTGCTTTATCCTTGGCGGCAATAGCTTTGAGCGCGGCTTGCAGGGTGTGGAAATCCACCGTCAATTTGCTCAACAAAAGTTTGTAGCCACTGGCGGTAATTATCCGCTACAAATTCAAGCATTGGACACCATGATGACGGAGGCTCAGCTCACCAAACACATTATGACGCGCAAAGGCGTTCCTTCCGAACAAATAGAAATGCTACAAACCGCCCACAGTACGATGGACGAGTCAGAGGAAATTTTGACCTACTGCAAATCGAATGGCATTAAAAACATCACTGTTGTATCGAGTTCACTGCACTTAAAAAGAGTGTCATGGGTATTCGATGATAAGTTTGAAGCGGCCGGTATCACTGTGCAGTATACCGGTGCCAACGCCATCGATTACGACTACACCAATTGGTGGAAAAACGAAGAAGGACTCATCATGGTCAACAACGAATTGGTTAAATTGCTTTATTACGCTATAAAATATTGATATGTTAAATACATCGCTCATCGGAAAAACCGCAGTGGTTTGTGGCTCAACGCACGGTATCGGATTGGCCTCGGCCCGCATGATGGCAACACAAGGCGCCACCATTGTTTTGGTCGCACGCAATGAAGAAAAATTAAAAGCCATTTGTGCCGAATTACCTAGCGAACACGGACAAAAACATTTGTATTTGGTAGCGGATTTCGAGCATGTGCAAAATGTAAAAGACGCCATTACTGGCTTTGCGCAAACACACGTAGCACATATCTTGGTGAACAACACCGGTGGTCCCAATCCAGGCAAAGCTATTGACAGCGACATTGAAGATTTCCGGAAGGCATTCAACGCGCATCTGATCTGCAATCAAGTGATGGTACAGGCTTTAGCACCTGTGTTTATCAAAGAAGGCTATGGCCGCATCATCAATATCATCAGCACCAGCGTCAAACAACCCCTTCCTAATTTGGGTGTGAGCAATACCATTCGAGGTGCAGTAGCCAGTTGGAGCAAAACCTTGGCATCCGAGTTGGCGGTGCATGGCATTACTGTCAACAATGTCTTACCAGGAGCCACAGCCACTGGACGATTGGATCAAATCATCCAAAACAAAGCTACCAAAACAGGAGCCACATCAGATCATGTCCGCGAAGAAATGAGCAACGAAGTACCTATGAAACGTTTGGCTCAACCCGATGAAATTGCTTCCGCCGTGTGCTTTTTGGCATCACCAGCTGCATCTTATATCAATGGCATCAATTTGCCTGTAGATGGCGGCCGGACCTTGTGTTTATAAACCGAATGATCATTCTATAATGATCAACTAATGTACGGGTGTAATTGGTGATGTACTTTACTCTTGCCATTGAGTAACCCTTTACCGCGCTTGTCTTAAATTCCATTCCATAGATCCACAAGCCCAGCGCAATGCGCATGATCAACATTGTGCGACATGTAAGCCCTAGGCATCCCATGTGGACTGCGAGCTGCATTCGTAAGATTGTTAGATACTAAAACTTATATACCCCTCCAAACCTGAGACCTTCTGAATAGCCATTGACATTAGAGAAAACAGAAGCTTGTAGCATAACATTCGGTACCACATGATAGTCCAAACCGAAGCTATAATAAACCAATGAGGCATCTGAATTTCGAAACCTTGTACCAACGGCAAGTCCCACTTGGGGCTGCAACTTGTGGTAAACCAAAGCATTCAATTTGACACCAGCATCAAAATAAACGCCCGCCTCACCAGCAGCAAAAAAATTACTTTGGGCATACACATTTTTAGTACAACGCCTCGAATAACTAAGCCCAACTGTCCTGAAATCACGCCCGTTTTCAATACGATATCCTTTAGAGTAATCCACTTCCGAATAATACCCGATTACATAGAATGCACCCAAATAATTTTTGGGGAAATCGGATCGCTGCGCCGCTGCGCACATTGGCAGACAACTAAGCAATAGCCAAACAATACGCTGCATATTAATAGATCAATTTGAGTTGACCCTTGCGCTGACTTGGACCCTGTTGTGGTCCTCTTGAAAATTTGATATGGATGCTATCATCAGGCACAGCATTGCGAATTTCAACATACTTCGCGGGGTAGCCCATCACGGTGACTGTTACCATGCCACCTTTGGTAGAAATGGTAAATACTGGATCGATCATAAAATCCACGTTGGATGCGACGCACGCCTTGGCAACAGCTTGTTCTTTATAGTACTCCACATTAACCGCTTTGGACAAAAATCCACTTGCTACGCCTTCTATCTTTCTACTCAAATCCACATCATACTCCATTATTTTGACTGGAGTGATCACGTTGGAGATATCCACATTGGTCTGTCTGCCCGGTTGAATGTATTCGCCCGAAGAACAAGAACCGAATGCAATTGCCACAACGAAAAAAGTAAAGATTTTTCTCATAATACTGCTATACCTAAAGTAATTTTATCAAGCAAGATAATAGAAATCGCTGCTTTACTAGCGAATAAATTAATTCGGATGCATGCTATTGTGAGCTTGCGAAATGAGAAGGATGCGCATAACAAAACGAAAATTGAATTCACTATTCAGACTCTTGCTTCACTCTATCCATCATCATGCGCAATTTTGCATAACTGTAACGCTCATTCAATGCGTAAAACAATCCATTGAGTCCTTCTGGCTTTTGACTCATCGCGTCCCGAATTTCTTTTTGGTAAAAAAAAAAAAAAAAAA
>JAIYCK010000178.1 GCA_027488055.1 Flavobacteriales bacterium
CTTTCACTGTTCCAAAGTCCAAGTTATCGAAAGCACGGTATGAGCTTGGGTAAGCGCCTACGAATGAGCGCACTTGAATCATATTGCGCAGCTCACGATAGAATGCTTCAATTTTAAGCGAAGAAGTTCTGGACAATACTTGCTGGAAACCCAAAGCATAATCCACAGTCTTCTCAGGCTTCAAATTCGGGTTGTCGATCAACACATTGCGACCCTCCATATACAAGTAATCAACTGGATTGAATCGATTGCTGCTTGTTGGACGCTGTGTCAAGATATCATAGTGTGCAAAGAAGGTAGCTTCCTCTGAGATTGGGAATGAGAATGCAACACGTGGCATCACATTGATTTGTGGCTCGTAATCTTTGAAAGTCTTGCTCGTAAGTGGAGCATCTTTGTCAACCTTCAAATATGGATTGATACGACCATTGGAGAAAATCGCCTCTGGGTCATTTACTACTTGTCCACTTGCGTTATACCATGTGTTTCCCTCGCGATAACCTTTAATAGTGGTAGGGTTGGACAAGTCATCCACATACACAGTAAAGTCATCACCGATGTTCGACGGATGCGTTACCGCAACACCTTCACCTGGATTACCCAAATATGTCACCTCACCTGCGGTGAAAGCTTCACTGATCACAAAAGGATCTTTTGGTACAGGTTGGTTGGCATCGTAGCGATCCACACGCACACCCAAATTGAAGATAAGGTCATCGAATGCAAACTTATCCATCAAATATCCTGAGGTGTAGATTGGCTCAAAAGCGCCAATGCTGCGCTTGTAATACGTGTTACCACCCAATTGATAAGTATCATTGAAAAACTCTTCAATCGTTGGTTTGCGTCCTTTCAAGCGATTGCCTGCGTGGTCATAACCATAATAGGTCACAATGTTGTTCCCCTGGTTCAACAAATCTTCCGCTCCAAACATGTCTACATTCAACAATGAAGGATCGAGGTTATCAAAGTTGATGAAGTCCGACCCATTCGGATCCATGCCCAATGCCTCACGCAAGCGGTAGTCAAATTCAAACTGACCTTCACCTATCAATTGGTTGAAATATACATAGTCGTATGTACCAACGTTGACTGAGGTAGAATCGTAATTAGAGCCTTGGTTGTTCAACTCACTGGTGTGTGAATTGGAATATAGACGGCCCAAGGTCCACAAACCTACTGGTGCAATCGCATAGCCAGCGTCTTTGCGTTGCTCGAACTCAAATCCCAATTGAATGGCGTGGTCACCAATATCTGCACTTCCTGCTCCACTGATGCGGAACTGTGAGTTGCGGTTCATGCTGTAATTATTGCTCTGGGTACCCAAGTAATTGTACAAGTTGTAGGTCTGAGCTGGCACTTGACCATTGATCAAACCATTGCCTCCTTGAATATTTGTCAAAGATGCGTATGGACTTTCATTGATGTCCTCGATACCTTGTGTCAAATAAATTTGATTCGGATCGCTGATAAAATTACCATTTCCATCGCGCAATTGATCAGCTGCATATTGGTAGAACTCATCATTCTGGAATAGATTGAAATATTGTTGCGTCATCGCAGCCAAGTCTGGATTGAACTCAGAAGGAGTGAACAACACGTTCATGTCTTGAATACCACTTTGCTCAAAGTAACTTCCATTGAACTCGTATGTATTACCACGATACAAATCAAAATAACCTACGTGACCGTATTTGAATAAATCATCTTTGTGCGTATCGTCTTGACGCAAACGCTTGGTGCGGCTATAATCAACCATCACCGAATAGAATACATTTTTGAGGTTATTTGCGCCTTTTTCTTCTTTTGCGTTCTTAAAGCGTTGAGAAAACTTAGCGTATGCTCTCCAATCGAAATCGGTGGCTTGCTGATTGTTTTCCCAGTTCATGATCAAATTGTCATAGTCAAAATCATGGCCGCGGCGATACGCAAATGTTCCACCTAAAGTTAAGGTAGATGTTTCGTTGGTATTCACGTCAATCTTACCTACCAAATTGGCTGAACGATCGCGTACATTCAATCTCGTCTTGATTTTCTCAAAACTATCGGATGTCAAATAGTCTGCATTGTAAAGCGCACCATTGATATCGCCATCCTCCTCACGATTCAAACGCAAAGGATTCAACAATAAGTCTTGACGCACATCTTCTTTCATACGATAAACTCCTCCGTACGCTGGACCTGGGTCAACAATGTCTGTGTAGTTACCAGAAACAAAGAATCCAAGGATGCTGCGCTCCTTATTTCCCAATGAATCCTTTTTTGACCATAGTGGACCGCTCAAAGAACCTTCCACCAAATTGTATCCATAGTGATCCAAACCAACTGCTCGTTCACCAGATTGGAAACCTGAGGTGATTAATTCAAGCCCCCCCGTGTAATTGCTAGACGAACTTCTCAATGAGATATTTACTACACCACCTGTCGCATCTCCAATGTTTGCAGGAATACCTCCAGTGATTACCGATACCTCTTCGATGGCTGATTTTGGTAAAGCGGTTGAACCACGCACTTTCATTCCATCAATGTAAATCCACGTGCTTCCTTCGCGAGCTCCGCGGATGGAGATCCCATTTCCTGTATCGGTCGCTCCAGCTACTGTCGTAGCAAGACCCAAAGCGCTTCGGCTTGGCATGTTGCGAATCTCTTCGCGGGTCACCGTTCCACCCGATGAGCCTCCATCTTTGTCGATCAACGGCACTTTGTAGGCAACGATGTCAACCTCTTTCAATTCCACGCCCGCTGTCATCTCAACGTCTTGACCAGTGATCTTGTTAGAGCTGATGACCACGCCCGTGAATTTAATTTCTTGATAGCCCACGAATTGGTAGCTCACGTCATAACGACCTGGCTCCAACGGCTTGATACGGTATTCCCCATTGAAATCCGTAGTACCCCCGTTGACCACATTGCCCTGCAATGAAACGATCACGGTCGCAAACGGAATAGGCTCACGCGTATCCTTGTCGAGGACTTTTCCGCTCAGTTCACCGCTGTTGGTTTGAGCGAATAAGGTAGTGGCTGCTGCCACAAATAGTGCAAATAGTGCGTATACTTTTTTCTGCATAGCAGACAGGTTAAGGAGTTTATATCAATACAGGTTTTTACAAACGGCCGCTAAAATAGAGCATCGGCTCTGATCTTCTAAGCACATTCACAAAAAACTCTAAAATTGCTAATTATCAAGGTCTTAAAACAGAAAAAAAAGATATTTCTTTTTCTTTACTTCCCAAAGATACGGGCAGTGCGCCATAAACACCTAGAAATTTGCTCCGAGAAAACCACAATTGTTGCAGGTCATGCGGGCATTATCCAAAATGAATGGTTTGGTTTAAGGACGAATGGTTGATTATGAACAATTTGAAGCGAGGGCGCATCAATTCGTAATGTAGACATACGGATCGTTGAAGCTCACATCATATGTGATTAGAGGAAAGGATGTAGGACCTGTTACAATGCTCCCATCCAAAATGAGCCAGGTTGATTCACTGCATGGATCCGAAATCACAACTCCATCCTCATTTACCACAGCAGAACATGCATTTTCGGGCTGATAAGGGCTATGCCTTTCCATGGCAATGAACTCCTCTTGATTGACCCGATACAGGATTATGCCTCGTGAGCCTCCGGTCAGATAAACCCAACCCGTTGGTACCGTGAGATCAAAAAAAGTAGGCTGATTGATATTGATGACAATATCCACTGGGACATCTGGAACTTGCGCCATACGATCCTTGCAGCTCAGCGCAAACATCATTACAATCATCCCTATGAATACGCACATTTTCTTCATTCACTCACAAAAATACTCCATTTGGTAATGCATGAGCAAATGAATTCGTTTTTGAATACTAGAATACACTTTTGGTGGAAACACCGACAATGTATTCTTTCAAATAACATGGTTCAAAATAAGCCACGTTCTCGAAGTGCTGATGGGCATATTTCGACTGTGCCAGGTCGATCATCATCGATGCATCAGGCGGGATCTCAGCTATATGCGCATGAACCGCTTGGAACTGTCGACATTTCGATGCGCCATCACCCAAAATGATGATCGGTAATTTGGGCAACTCATCAAAAAATGCCTGATCCAAGACAATGGCCTCAGCCTCTCCAACTTGGTCAATTGAAACTCTTGAAGAATATACTTCCAGACGGCGCGCGTCCAGCATAGGAATTGCCAGTTGATAATCGCCTTGTGCCAACCCGTATTGTCCCAGCATGGTCAGCGTATCAATTGCAATGAGTGGTAATCCCAGCGAGTAGCACAATCCTTTGGCCGCAGCAAGTCCGATGCGTAAGCCGGTATAAGAACCCGGACCAGCACTCACAGCAACAGCCTTTAGTGCATCTGAATTCGTCCCAGCTAGCTGCATGCATTGCTCAATCAATTCATGCAATGCTTCTGCATGCACATATTGATCGGCTGCCTTTCTTACAGACGCAACCAAGATGCCTTCTTTGGACAAGGCCACAGAACAATTGAGCGTAGTGGTCTCTATGCACAAAATCATTCGCTGCCCTTCTTTGGTTCTGAATCTTTCATAAGTTGAACGGGCGCATGATTTAGAAGATCGCGTGATACTAGATCGTAGGGTCCCGTGATCACCTTTTCTTGTTCCTGCACACCGCTCAATACCTCGATGAATTCGTCATCTTGTATTCCAGTTTTGACAATGCGAAGGTCTGCTTGTTGGGTCGTTTCATTCATCACAAACACGACCGTATAAAGTTCTTTCTTCTCTGTCTCAACATCCTTTTTTTCTTCCTTGAATCGTTCCAATATACTTGTGGAAGCAGTGTCCTCTCGCGAAGCAATCGCCTTGATAGGAATGCTCAAAGCCTGTAAAACACTGGCGGTTTGTATCTCCACAGTGGCGCTCATCCCAGTTCTGAATGGCGAGGAGCCTTCCTTTTCATTTTCGACCATATGTGAATATGACTCAGGCAAGATCAGTACTTTGATGGAAAAATTTGTGACTTGATCCATGGTCAATGCGGCGTTGCCCATCGCATTGAGCGCAGTGTTTCCGATTTCGGTTACAATGCCCTTGAATTTTTGGTCGCGGTAGGCGTCCACTTCGACCCAAGCGGTGTCGCCTAATTGAACATGCATAATATCAGCTTCATTGACCTCGACATTGA
>JAIYCK010000045.1 GCA_027488055.1 Flavobacteriales bacterium
GATTCAATGGTGGATTCGCATCTGCCGCAAATTCCTGCGACCCAAAAGGCAGTTGTTTCAGCTTTTTTTGATTGAGCTGAGATGCATTGAAAAGCCATCGCGAATAGGATGGTCAAAAAGAATATTTTTTTCATTTGAGGATTTTATTTGATTGAATATTTGATAAAACGCTGTTCTCCCATGACGGGCTCAACAATCAAATATTCCGATCAAACTGCCATTGCTGGTATAGGCTCAGCCTCTGTTGGGAAGTGAGGGGTGGTGGTCCACCTTCATCAAAGAATGATGCGCATTGCGCATCCACAAAAAGTCTTGATGGAGCTGGAAGTATAAAAGATGGCTGGCAACCCGTCACACCCGTGAGCAGACTTAGCTCTTTGGCCACCACATGTTCATCATCGATGCTCGCCTCGATAGTAATGGAGGAGCAACAATTCTCCTTTTTACAACAGTTTTCGCTGCCTTTGCAATGAGTCACCGCGTCTGGATTCCATTCCAGAGCAGCTAAGTGGCCGCAGCAAAAATGGATTTGCACATGCAGACCCAAGGCTCCTATTAGATAGAGCATTACGATAGCGACTATTTTACTGCGAAGCATGATGCAAAAATAATGAATTATGCACTCAAGGCGCTGCGAAAAAACACTAATTATTTGATAGCCAAATGCTTATTTTAAGCTCAATTCTGCACAAATGGTCTCAATTCTAGCTTGCATTTCGCTTGATTTGCTGTGATAATCATCTGAAGCATCAAACTCGGTCCGAAGCGAAAAATAAAACTTGATTTTGGGTTCAGTGCCACTTGGACGCGCTGAAATCTTGCTGCCATCTTCTAGAATAAATTGGAGCACATTGGAGGCGGGCAAGTCCATTTTGGTGATTTCACCCGTGCGGATATTTCTCAGGGTGCCTTCCTGTACATCTCTTATCTCGACCAGGGCGGATCCTCCGAGCTGCATGGGCGGATTCAAGCGAAGTTGCGACATCATTTGTTGAATCTGAGCCAATCCATCGAGGCCTTTCATGGTGAGACTCAAGAGATATTCATGAAATAGTCCATAGCGGGTGTATATCTCCATGAGCATATCCCACATCGATTGGCCATTGTCTTTGCACCAAGCGGCTAATTCGCAGAACAAAACCGATGACAACACCGCGTCCTTGTCACGCACAAATTCCCCCGCACTGTATCCATAACTTTCCTCTCCGCCGGCTATAAAAACCTGCTTGCCTTCCATGTTCCGAATGACTTCAGCGATGTATTTGAATCCGGTGAGGGTTTCGTAGCAATCCACCTTGAAATCGTCCGCCATTCGCTGCAGTAAGTCTGTTGTCACAATGGTTTTGGCTATATACTGAGCTCCTGTCAAGCGATTGGAATTGCGCCATTGGTTCAGTTGAAAATAGACCAACAAGCAGGCCGCTTGATTCCCATTGAGCAGCATCAATTTGTGATCATGATCGCGCACTGCAAGACCTACACGATCTGTATCTGGATCTGTTCCGAGCACAAGATCTGCATTGATTTGATCGGCAAGTTTCAAGGCCATGGATAAGGCTTCTCGTTCCTCTGGATTGGGAGATTGCACCGTGCTAAAATTGCCATCGGGAATGGATTGTTCCGGCACTGACGTCACTCGACTGAAGCCCAAAGACGCTAATACAGGTGGTATCATCGTAATACCAGCTCCATGCAAGGATGTATACACCACGGAGACATCACCCGCCCTTTGGATGGCATCTTGAGCCGTAATCAATGTTTTGACCTGTGCCATATAGGCCTTTTCTACCGTGTCATCGATGGTATGAATCAAGGCCGGATTGCCAACAAATTGGACTTGATCCGGTGAGCTCACATTGCGGACCTGGGCAATGATCCCTTTGTCATGAGGAGGCAGGACCTGCGCTCCATCGTTCCAATACACCTTATACCCATTGTATTCTTTGGGATTGTGGGAAGCCGTTAGCACAATTCCAGCCTGCGCGCCCAAATGCCGCACGGCGAAAGACAATAGCGGAGTGGGACGAAGTTCTGCAAATACATGAACATGAATTCCATTGGCGGAAAGCACTTGCGCAGCGGTTTGCGTAAAAAAAGACGCGTTATTCCTTGAATCATGTGCTATGGCCACATGGATGTCGCCTTGAAATTGCACCTTCAGATAGTTGGCCAATCCTTGAGTAGCCATTCCCACGGTGTATTTGTTCATGCGCATGGTGCCCACCCCCATGATACCGCGAAGGCCGCCAGTTCCGAATTCTAGGTCGCTGTAAAAAGCCTCGTTGAGTTCCTTGGGATCACTTTCCATCCAAGCAAGGATGACTTCCTTGGTCTGGGCATCCACTGCATCGGACTGCAGCCACGTATTGGCTTTATTTCGTGTTTCCTCGGTCATATAAATCATGTGTATTGGGTCTGTATCTGCGCATTGATTTCATTGCATTCAGTCAGGGCTTGTTCCCATGTGATCGGTTCAATGCCGACAGAATGATAAAACAAAGATGCATCTAATATGGAAGATTTCGGTCGCTTGGCTTTGGTGGGAAAAGCCTCGGAGTCGACGGCTAAGACGGGTGTTTTTATACCATTTTGTCGCAAAATTTCTGTTGCAAATCCATGCCAAGAGGTTTGTCCCTGATGGGCATAATGATACACACCTGCTGGCAACTCAAACGTCTCGTCGTGTAATGTTTTACTGCACGTCTTCAATATATCGCTTGCCAATACCAAGGCATTGGTGGGTGAGCCGAACTGATCGGAGACCACGCTGAGTTCGGGCTTTTCATTGGCCAAGCGAAGCATGGTTTTGTAAAAATTATGTCCAAAAGGTGAATACAACCACGCAATGCGAAAAATCCAAAAGTCGCCGCCAGCGCTTATGACTCCTCGTTCTCCTGCGA
>JAIYCK010000212.1 GCA_027488055.1 Flavobacteriales bacterium
GTGGTGGATGGGAATGTAGAGCGCGTTTTGGCGCGATTTCTTGGCATCGATGAGCCGATCGACGACACAGCAGTGAAGAAAAAAATGCAACAACTCGCGCAAGAAATGTTGTCCCTGCGCCAGCCCGATATCCACAATCAAGCAATCATGGAGTTTGGCGCGCTGCAATGCACTCCGCAGGCGCCAGCGTGTGGAAATTGTGTATTGGCTGAGTCCTGTGTGGCTTATCGGGCACAACGGGTAGGCCAATTGCCTTTCAAGGCGCGCAAAACAAAGGTGTTGGATGTGTATTTGGACTACATCGTGCTGACGGATGGCAAGGCTCTGGCATTCCGCAAACGCAGCGACACAGGCATTTGGCGCAACTTACACGACTTCTTATCCATCGAAGCCATGGAGCCTCACACAGAAGAAGCGCGTTTGGCAACCTTGCAAAAGTGGGGTAGGCACTTATTGAGCTCCGAGCCGACAATCCATTTGCTGTCGCATCGCAAAATGCATATTCAGTTTCATTGGGTCCTAGTCAAAAGCAAAAAAATCAAGGAAGCCCTTATTTGGCAGGACTTTCAGGAGTGGGATCAATTGGCAGTACCCAAGCCGGTTGTTTCGTTTTTGGAAGGCACGGATTGGTCGACCTTGCGCTCACTGGCAAAAACTTAGTAACAATTTGCCCCTTTCGTGACCGATTGGTCTCATTTTTTCGCAATTTCGAAAATCAGAGGGAAGCAACCCACGACCTATTTATCAACTAAAATCGACCGACATGGCCAGTGTAAACAAAGTAATATTGATTGGAAACTTGGGCAATGACCCAACGATCAAAGAATTTCCAAATGGCAGCATAGCCGAATTTTCGCTTGCAACCACCGAAACGTGGAAGGACCGCGACAGTGGCGAGCGCAAATCCATCACCGATTGGCACAACGTGGTTGTGCGCCGTGCGGCCTTGGCCAATGTGGTGAAACAATATGTGAAAAAGGGGATGAGTCTTTATATAGAAGGTAAGATCCGTACTCGCAGCTATGAAAAGGAAGGGGAGAAGCGCTATGTAACGGAGATTTTGGTGGATGAACTCACCATTTTGACACCGCGCAATAGCCAGGAAGGCGGTGCTCCACCTCAGCAGCCCGTTTCGAGCAGTCAAACCATGCCGCCCATGTCAGCCATGGATCGTGCAGAGGATGATCTACCTTTCTGAAGAGAGCTTAATTATCAAGTTATGCGTGGATAAACATGCATCGATTATCGAAAGTTAGCTGCGCACATGTGTGCTTTGCGCTAATTTAGCAGCATTAATTCCCATCAATTTTGGACGATTATTGTTTTATTCCTTTACAAGTGTTGCATCAAGCGTCGCTTTGGACGAGCTCAGGTCCGTTGATCTTGGTGTTGGTTTTGCTGGTGATCAGCGCGCTTATATCAAGCAGTGAAGTCGCAATGTTCTCGCTTTCTCCAGGCGATCTCAATGATTTGCGTTCGAGTAAATCGGCGCCGGATCAAGCGATCATGGAGCTGCTCGAAAAACCTGATAAACAGGAAGCTCCGACCAAATTGTTGGCGACCATTTTGATTGCTAACAACGCCGTCAATATTGCGATCGTCTTATTGGCCTCCGAACTTTCGGGACAGTGGTTTCCCGATGGAGTGTACACCGAATGGGTCAAAACACTCATCGATGTGGTGGCCATTACCTTCGTGATAGTGCTCTTCGGCGAAGTCATTCCAAAGGTATATGCGACCAGCAACCCAGTGAAAGTGGCTCGACTCATGGCCTTTCCGCTCAAATACATTCAGAAATTGTGTTCTCCTCTTACCAGCGGTCTGATGTTCCTCAGCAGCAACTTGGAGTCGCTCATCAAAACGTCTGGCAAAGGCAATATTTCGGTCGACGAACTCGGTCACGCCTTGGAACTCACTGTGGACGATCATTTGAGTGATGAAGAAAACAAAATACTGGAAGGCATTGTCACTTTTGGAACCAAGGAAGCAAGGCAAATCATGACTCCGCGCACCGATATTGCCTTTTTATGGATCGAGGATCCGTTTGAAGATGTCATGAAAACGGTCATGGACAAGGGTTATTCGAGGCTTCCAGTCTACCGCACATCACCCGATGAAATCGAGGGTTTTTTGTTTATCAAAGATTTACTACCCTACATCGATCGTACGTCTTTTGAGTGGCAAACGTTGATTAAAAAGCCCTTCTTTGTGCCCGAAAATAAAATGATCGATGACTTGCTGCAGGAATTTCAGCATGCGAAGATTCACTTGGCTATCGTAGTGGATGAATATGGAGGCACGAGCGGCTTGGTGACCTTGGAAGATATTCTCGAAGAAATTGTAGGTGATATCAGTGACGAATTCGATGAGGAAGAACTCCAATTCTCCAGATTGGATGATTACACCTATTTGTTCGAAGGAAAAACAGCGCTGGTGGATATGTACAAAGTGTTGGACCTTGAGGAGCAGCTTTTTGAGGATGCACGCGGCGACAGCAGCACGCTGGCTGGCTTTTTCATTGAGCAAGCCGGTTATATCCCCACCAAAGGCGATCGTATAACATTCGAGTCCTACCAATTGGAAATAGAAGCTGCGGACAAACGCAAAATCAAGCGGATCAAAATCACTCTACCTAAGCCCACACTGCCACGCACATGAGAGCCATGAATAAAATGAAGTTGAGCCTGGGTGTATTACTTATAGCTCTTGTAGCTTTCGGGACCTGGTATTTTTTGATCGCAGATGACCATTATTTGCCCAAACCAATTGGCTATTTTCAAATAGACTTGCCGGAAAAGAAATACCAAGATTATCAAACGAATTGCGATTTGGCTTTTGATATTCCGGCTTATGCGAAGGTTGAGCTTTTTCGTGAGACGACCGTATCGGATACATGTCGGTTCAATATTTTTTATCCCCGTTTCAATGCCCGCATCCACTGCACCTATTTGCCCGTGGGGAATAATTTTGATGTGCTCATTGATGATGTCAATGATATTGCCTGGACGCATGAGGCCAAAGCAAGCGCACTCAAAGCAACACGCATCAGCGATGATGTGCGCAAAGTGTATGGAGTAGTATTTGATATTGAGGGAGACGCCGCTTCACAATCGCAATTTTTCTTGACCGATAGTGTGAACCATTTTTTTCGGGGAGCGCTCTATTTTTACAATCGGCCTAATCCAGATAGCATTGCACCCGTGCTCGCTTTTGTCCGCGAAGACATAGAGCGCTTGTTACAAACCACTCGTTGGAATGGTCTGCCAAGCGCAGGAGCGAAATGATCAACGGTTGAAATGCCTCACAGCCAAGACGATGATGCAAATGAGGAACATAAGCATCGAAATCTTGTTGATGGTATGCATCGCCCGAAGATTCAGATCTCCCTTTTCCTTTTTGAATAAATGGATCGGGTTGACGTAATGCGCGATTTTTTCAAAGAATGGTCCCATAAAATGGTAACAAGGAATGTATTGGTTTGTTCAAATCCTTCTTAGGTCGTCGAAAATCATTCAATTCCATATCATCACTGTAGGAATTTATTTTGAATCGAACGTTCCTTAGCAGAGCCGTTAGGCTCGAGTTTGTTAGGGCACAAGGGCAATCATCGAGATTTCGACCTTGCAGCTTTTGGGCAAGCAAGCCACCTCTACAGTTTCGCGAGCTGGAAACTGATCGGTGAAATAGGTGCTGTATACCTTGTTCACAGCGGCAAAATCATCCATGCTTTTCAAAAAAATACTGGTCTTTGCCACATCCTTGAATGCACAACCTGCGGCTTCGAGCACCGCTTTTAAGTTTTGCATGACCAACTCTGCTTCGGCTTCCACAGCTGCAGGCTCATAGGTATTGGTCAGCGGATCAATGGCAATTTGCCCGGAGGTAAATAGCATATTACCCACTTGTACAGCTTGACTATATGGACCAATTGGAGCAGGAGCGTGAGGAGTTTGAATGATTTTTTTTGACATCTCTAAAATTTTCGTAAAAATAAGGAATTTGGTAAAGTTTGCTCCGGACCATTGCAAGCCGTATTTTTACGCCATGACTCGATTTATTGCAGTTGCGTTGTGTTGGTGCTTGTTTGCCTCGGCCAATTTTCCTCCCACTTACCAGGTGGCTGTGCTGAAATACAAAGGCGGTGGTGATTATTATTCCAATCCCACGGCGGTTCCCAATTTGGTGAAATTCGTGAACAAGAATTTGGGCATGAACATCGATTCGGAAGTGCCTTATGTAGAAGTTGGAAGTTCTGAGTTGATGAATTATCCATGGATCCACATGACAGGTCATGGCAATGTCGTTTTTTCATCGGCCGATGCATCGAATTTGCGCA
>JAIYCK010000327.1 GCA_027488055.1 Flavobacteriales bacterium
AATGGCATTGAAAGAAGCTTTCCCTCAAGCATGGAATACATCCCAACTATCCAACCAAATCCCTAAATAAACATTGGCCATCGTTCGTCCATTTAAAGCTGTGCGGCCTACCCGCGATAAAGTTCACTTGGTGGCTTCACGATCCTATGTGAGCTACACGCCCAAGCAGCTGCGCTCGAAACTGATGGAAAATCCCTTCAGCTTCTTGCACATCATTCATCCAGACATGAGCGCCACCAAATTGCATCAGGCAGGCAACCTCGACGAACGCTTTCAACTGGTTCGCAGCAAATACGAATCTTTTCTGAGTGAAGAAATTCTGCAAAGAGATGAAGCACCAAGTTTTTACATCTACCAACAAATCAAAAACAATCATGCCTTCATCGGCATCATTGGTGCAGTGAGCATTGAGGATTATCTGGAAGGGCGCATCAAGATTCACGAACAGACACTGAGCAAGCGCGAACAAACTTTTGTGAATTATCTGGATATCACCAACATCAATGCAGAACCTGTATTGCTGATGAGTGATAAAAGCGATCAACTTACACATCTCTTTGATCACTACAAATCGACACGCCCTGAATACGACTTCACCACCACCAATCGCGTGCGCCACATGGTATGGGTCGTGAATGATGCCGCGCATACCCAAGAGATCACCGCGATATACGCAAACATGGAAGCCTTGTATGTGGCAGACGGTCATCACCGAAGCAGCAGCAGTGCCAAATTATATCAAATGCGAGGCTCTCAACCGAATGATCCTTCGGCACAATGCCTCGCGTATATTTTGCAAGAAGACAATGTAAAAATCTATCCTTGGCACCGGGTGGTCCATGACTTGAATGGTCACACACCCGAATCCTTCCTGATGGAGTTGGGTTCACATTTTCAAATTGTGCCTTTATCCGCAGCGGAAGAACCTGCCAAAGGAATCTTCGTTATGTATTTGCGCAAAAAATGGTATCAATTGATCCCTTTGAAACAATCAGATATCCTTGACACCCAATTGCTCACTGATTTGATTTTGACACCCTTATTGGGCATCAACGACTTGAGAAAAGACAAACGCATACATTTTCTAGAAGGCCCAAGAGGCAAGGACGGCCTGAGACATGCCGTGGATAAATCCAAGGAAGGTGTTGGCTTCATGCTTCACACAACAGATGTAACAGACATCAAGCGCGTAGCGGATGGGCAACAGACCATGCCTCCAAAATCGACATGGGTTGAACCCAAACTGAGGAGCGGATTGGTAGTGTATGAACTCGGCAATAAATAGGATATAAAAAAAGGGGACTTGAAGTCCCCTTTATTCATCCGCACAAACAGATCAAAGTCGGTTGTCAATTTCTTCCACACCTGGAAATTTCGACTTCGAGAATCCAAAATCCGCATCTGGAATATCGGTGGTGGTTTTGAAGTTCTTAATTTTATAAGTGACTGTTGCATTCTCGCGGGTTTTCACTTGCACCTGTCTAACCTCCATTTTGGCCTTGTCAATGAACATGGTGATGGTATGATAAGACTTGCCCTTTGGACTAAATGGGTACATGTTGATTTCGTAGCAAGCCACACCATCTAGGGTCGCGCTGGCGTTCTTCATTTCATGACTAAAATCCTTTTCCCATATCGTGAACATTTCGGAAGGATCAAAGCCTCCATCTTTTACATCCGATAGATTATCGATCGTCACAGAGTTATCGCTTTTGTTGTAATTCCAAACCGTTTTGCCATCGCACCAAATCTGAAAATCACCCATGTTCACATAATACTTCGAACCTTTGATTTTCACAGAACCATTGTTGGTTTTATTGACTCCCGCCTTGGGATTGTTAAGTGTGCTTGTAAAATCCGAGGTAATGGACTTGAAGGTTTTGGCTTTGGCCGAGAGTTTATCCAAAATCTCTTTGGACGTTTGAGCTTGCAAAGTGGTATAAGTACCGAGGATGGTCAAAGCCATCAAAAAGAGCATTTTTTTCATTGTGTATTCTTTAAATCGAATTGTTCGGACGTTGGCCTTTCAAGAACTGTTCCAAAGCGATTTCATCAGGGATCAATACTTTGCGCGCCTTGCTCCCTTCAAAAGGTCCAATGACACCTGCAGCCTCGAGTTGATCGACTAATCTGCCCGCTCTGTTATACCCCAATTTTAATTTTCGTTGCAACATGGAAGCACTTCCCTGTTGCGTCATCACCACTATTTTTGCAGCTTCCTCAAAAAGATCGTCCCGATCTTCGGGTGCAAAGCTATCCATTTCCAAGGAATTTTCGTCGACTACTTCCGGTAAAAGCAATGCGCTTGTATAGCCTTGCTGATTCCCAATGAAATCGGTAATTTCTTCGACTTCCGGGGTATCCACAAATCCACATTGCAGTCGAATGAGGTCATTTCCTGTGCTATATAACATGTCACCGCGGCCTATCAATTGTTCCGCCCCTCCGCTATCCAGAATTGTTCTACTATCAATGCGCGAGGTCACGCGAAACGCGATACGCGCAGGGAAATTCGCCTTGATGGTACCCGTGATGATATTGACAGAAGGCCGCTGCGTAGCAATGATCAAATGAATACCAATTGCACGTGCCAACTGAGCCAAACGGGCTATCGGTGTTTCCACTTCGCGACCAGCGGTCAT
>JAIYCK010000153.1 GCA_027488055.1 Flavobacteriales bacterium
AGATTCTAAAGAATACCTGCAGCGATAATCTCCGTTTTTATGATTAACTGATCACCATCCTTTACACCAGCATCACAAAGACTCTTATCAAGAATTCTAGTACCGCCAGATTGGCCTTTTTTACCGGCGATGATTTGATGATCTGTTTCTTGACCGTGTGAATCTGTTCTTGAAAGCTTACCGTTTTTAAGCATGGCCTCGATAAGTGCTCGTCCCGTTATTGTGTCTGGAACCTGCATTTCATGCCTGGCATTGGTCGCGCTAGCGAAGAGAGTAATTTTAATTGTTGCCATATGAGTTTTTATTAATTGTTTTATATTGTTATTATTTAATTAAATAATTGCACTACTAATAGTCAAAGTATTTATGCATAACTCCCGCTTCATGATTCGATTATTTTAGATCTAATTATTAACTGATCACCATCTTTTACACCAGCGTCACAAAGACTCTTATTATCAATTCTAGTACCGCCATATTGGCCTTTTTTACCGGCGATGATTTGATAATATGCTTCTTCACCGTTTGAATATGTTCTTGAAAGCTTCCCATGTTTTATCATGGCCTCTACAAGTGCTAGTCCCGTTATTGTGTCTGGAACCTGCACTTCATGAATGAGATTGGTCGCGCTCTCGAAAAGAGTAATTTTAATTGTTGCCATATGAGTTTTTATAAATTATTTTTTATTACTCTTAATTAGCAAATAATTTCGCTTTTAATGGTCAAAGTATCACCATGCACAACTCCCGCTTCAGATAGCTTACGATTATCTAATCTGCGTATTGAAGAATTGCTTTCATTTTTTACTAGATAATGATGTAGTTCGATACCGCTTAAATCTGTTCTTGTAAGGTTACCCTTTGCTTGCATGGCCTCGATAAGTGCTCGTCCCGTTATTGTGTCTGGAAGCTGCATTTCATGCCTGACATTGGTCGCGCTATCGAAGAGAGTAATTTTAATTATTGCCATATCTCTTTATACTATTTATTATTCATGTCAGAGGAGGAATACGATTAACATATTATACTCGGCTGGAAGAACAATGAATCAACATCCTGCACCCCTGCATCATACAACGTTGTATGTTCCAAGCTATTAATTGATGAGTTGCTGTCCTTTTTTGATAAAGGTCCCAAAAAGAAATGAAAATATAGGAGACGTTCTGACTCTGTCATTTCTGGCCACCTCATTTCAGCGATTATCTTGACGATCTCTGAACCTGTTAGTGTATCGGATACCTGCACTTCGAATGAGTTACCCTCAAGTGGGTCTTCAATATTTAATTTAAGTATTGCCATTATTATTGATTTAAATTGAATGTGATATCTATGTTTCTGAAGTTACTGTACATAGTTAATATCTAGCATATTTCATCTAGAGGTGGCACTAAAATGAGAACGTCACCATCCGAGGCTCCCACATCTGAAAGTTTCATGTTATTAATAATAAGATCCGTTTTGATAATGTATTCGTATATGTTGCCACTAAGTGTTCGATTGAGTTTACCACTCTTCAGCAATGTATCAATTACATCTTGCCCCGTGCACGTGTCAGCAACCTCTAGTTGATGTTTCGTGTTTGTCATCGCTTCATATATATTAATATTTATATTCATAACATCGTTCAATTAAAACATATAAAAACAATATTCTGAGAGGATCCCGATTACACAACTACCCCTCACAACAACAATGCAGTTATTCACTGATTACCACTTGTGTTGCGAAATTGATGAATTCACCGCAATACATATTAGTCTACGATATTTGTTCAATTGATCCTTCATGCCTTTCTGTTCAACTGTTGCTTACTATTGATGGCTACAAAAAAACAATATCATCACGATCTGTCCTCTGATTCATGTCGACTACCTCGCAAGTGCCCAAATCCATTATCAGTGGCTGGCATAGGAAATTAAATGAATTATCTAGATCCATATCATGGCTTGAATTAGTTTCACCTAGAAATTGAATCGAGTTGATCTCAAAACTCCGAAGCAACTCTCTAAAGTCCAATTGATCAATTTGCTGTTCCGACAGACCTAAATCCGAGAGGCTCATGAAAGTATTTCTCTTAAATTTCATAGCTGTATTGTAATTTAATTTAAAAAAACGATCTCATCTGTTTGTTTTTTCTTTTTATAGCGCTTCCACCCCAAGTAAATACAGTATAATAATAAGGCTACAACAGCCACATACACTGGCCATAGCGCTGCTGAACTTGGTTTGGAACACTCGATCATTGTCAGATTCGATCCATATTGATTTATCAAAGTTTCATTGGTTGTGAGAAAGTTTTTTAATTCCTTCAATTGATTATCTAACGCATCGACTCGCACACCTTGATATTCATTCAATTTCTTATTGTAATTCTCCTCAGCGTTTTGTAAAGCTTGTCCACATTCGTCCTTTTTCGTCAAAAACTGATCATAGACATTCCATAAACTATCACAATTTCTAACCAATTTCAAATTATTATTCAAAGCGTCAACCTTCATATTTGCCTCAGTTATGGCTTCCTCTAACTCTCCCAAAACTTTGTCGATATCATTCAAGACGGGTGAAAGCGCCACATAAATTTCCTCCTCACGTGAGCCAGGGGGAAGTTGCACTTTTTTCAATAGTTGATTGACCTCACTCAGTTCATTCGCCACATCTCGATTATATCGCTTTGCCAAGCTATTTAAATCAGTTTTAATCCCATTTAATTGTGAAGTCATCTTAAGACTTTCTTGGACATCAACATTGGAAATCTCTTGGATCCTTTGGCTCATTTGATCAATAAGAATTCTTAATTTGTACATTCTATTTTCTGCATCCTTTTGATCTTTCTCAGTCCTTTCTATTGATGCTTGCTCTTGCTCAGGCAAGGTTTCATAAACGTATGGGTAC
>JAIYCK010000013.1 GCA_027488055.1 Flavobacteriales bacterium
CCGACGAATCAAGGGTGGCCTGCGGGGTGAGGACAATCGATGTGGCGCGCATCACACCCAATTGACTATACCGCTTGTAGGTGCGTTCTATTTTATCTTTTTGATAAAGTTCGTTGGTCTGGATCACCTGCGTGCAGGATATCAACTCCTTCGAAATGCTCGGCTTTCCCTGATAGATGATGTACACCCCATCGTACAACAAAGTGTCTGAATTTATTTCCAAGGGATTCACCAAATCATAGTCCGTGTGCACGTAGATCTTGCCCATGAAATACTTCTTGTGCGGCATCACCATGACGCTGTCGGGATGCACCGGTGATGGCCCGCGTGGCGAGGTGATCCTCAACTTCAAATCAACTTCGCGATTGCCCACCGTGCTGTCTGCATCGAAGACGATGTAATCCTTGGTAAACTCATAATAACCGCGATTGTTGAGCATGTTGGCAATGCGCTCACGCTCTTGGTCGAGCACGTCGATATCGAAGGTCATGCCCGCTTGCAAGCGTGTTTGTGCGCTCAACTGTGGATACAATCGTGCGATGGCTGGATCTTCGATGATGGGACTGATCTGTCTCAATCGATAGGCATCGCCGGGATAGATGTGATAATGGACCTTGCATTTTTTGCCTTTGCGCCAAAAGATCAATCCTTTGCGCTTGTAGATCACTTCGCCGCGCACCACGTTGTCGAAATAGCCGCTTTTGGACAAGTAAACCGACATCTGTTGCTCGGCTTTGTGCAATTTCAAACTATCCAATTGCGCGGGCGGTTCTCCCACGGTGTAAGCCATCCACATCCAAAAACTTTTACATCCTTCCTTGGGACTTTTTCCTTTGGCCGATCGGCGCAAATTGCGCTCATAACACCGAATGGCAGCCCTTTGCTCGCTGTATGCAAGGCGCCTTTTGGGCACAATGGTATAGATACCCAAATTAAAACGAGCCCACAGGATGCGTCGATTGGGTTTCAATTTGGACAAGCCAATCAATGCGTCATCGGAAAGGGTGTAGTCCAATGGTTTTTGACTGATGCCAAGGCCATACGAAAGCCGCTGGCGCGCAGTCAACGCGGAATCAGGTGTGGTCGCCGGTTCATTGTGCACGATCAAGGTGTGCTTCTTCAGATACTGCTCATTTTCTCCAATGCGATGGAACATGGTACACGAGCTCATCGCACTGACGAGCACACACCAACACCATATGGAATGCAGTTTTTTGATAGACATAGAAAACATCCGCAATTTGCGAAAGTCTTGCCAAAAATCGGTCATAATTCATTTTTGTCCCCGCTATTTCCTTGCACATCTTCCCTTTTTTGGTCCGCATCCCACGCTTCCTTGGCGCACGCTCCAAGCGTTATAGTGATTTTGGGATCGAAATGATTTATTTTTGTGCAGTGCAGGTATCCAAAAAAGACATCAAACTGGTTCGATCGCTCGGACAGAAAAAGTTCAGAAACGAAACGGGACTTTTCATCGCTGAAGGCCTCAAACTGTGCCGCGAGGCCATCGCCAGCAAGTGGGATATCCACTCGATCTATACCACGGATGAAGCCTTCTTGGATGAGGCCAGCGACGCCATCAAGGTGACCTCGGCTGAAATGAAAATGATCAGCCAACTGACTACGCCTTCTCCTTATCTCTGTGTCATCCATCAACAGGAGGCACACATGGATTTGAGCACCAAACCACTCCTTTGTGTCATGGACGGTGTGAGTGATCCCGGTAATTTAGGTACCATGATCCGCACGGCAGATTGGTTTGGCATCCGACACATCCTCTGCTCCACCGATTGCGTGGAATCCACCAATCCCAAGGTGGTCCAATCCACCATGGGAAGTATTTTCAGAGTGCAGGTGGCTTACCTGCCTACCTCCGAACTCATTCACCGCGTCCAACAAGCAGGCTATACATTGAGCGGCGCTGTGTTGGATGGCACCACGATGTTCGATTGTCAATTGACATCGTATCACGCCTTGGTCATTGGCTCCGAAAGCCACGGCATCTCGCCCGAAATGCAGCAAGCGCTGCAATTGAAAATCACCATCCCCGGTGTGCCCGGTGCCGAATCACTCAATGCTTCTGTAGCGGCGGGTATCCTCATGTCAGAGTTTCACCGCCAAAGGAATAGCCCATTATGAACGGAAACGCCCACCACGATGCCAAGAAAAGGGCCATTGAAAATTTGAGGAATCTCAAATCCAATGAACCCCAACTCATCATTGCGGCCCTGCAAAATGGCCAACGAAGTGCCTTGGCGCAGGCCATCACCTGGGTCGAAACAGGGCATTCGGAATGGATGGCCGATTTGCCCAAACCCACCAAAAAATCGATTCGCATCGGTATCTCAGGGGTGCCGGGTGCGGGAAAAAGCACGTTGATCGATGCACTGGGCATGCTGCTGATAGAGCAAGGGCTGCGGGTGGCTGTGCTCGCCATCGACCCGTCCAGTCCCGTGAGCAAGGGCAGCATTTTGGGCGACAAAACCAGGATGGAGCGACTGAGCATGA
>JAIYCK010000189.1 GCA_027488055.1 Flavobacteriales bacterium
AATGCCATTGGTGCTCACCACGATGAAATCGAAATGACCACTCTGTTGTCTCCGATCATTCAAATCTGTGATGCCATTTCTGGTGCACGCCCAGGCGCTCGCCGCGAAGTGGTAGAAGCCTACATCCAACGTCTTCGCGATTTGGAAAACATGGCTTTGGAAAACAACGGAGTTTCGAAAGCATTCGCTATCCAAGCAGGCCGCGAATTGCGCGTAATGGTGGAAGCAGAAAAAGTAACCGACGACCAAGCAGACGCTTTGGCTGTGAGCTTGGCTTCGCGCATCGAAACCGAAATGACGTATCCAGGCCAAGTGCGAGTAACGGTGATCCGCGAAAAGCGGGCCGTAGGCGTTGCACGCTAAACTTGACTACTACATTAAAAAAGGGACGAAAATTCGTCCCTTTTTTTATGCCTTATTGACTCAACTCGGAGTCCTTATTCCCTTCTGTCCATGGCTCATCTTATTCGATTTTGAGCCATGTCAGACAAATCCAATTCACTGGTTCGATAGAAATCGAAGCAAAGCTTAGAATTTGAAGTCTACTCCGACGTTCGGTAGAATTGGAAGTTGATCCACACGTTCACCGGTAATACGATCAATGTAAAACACATTGCGGCGGTCATAGGTATTGGTTACACCCACATTGATGTCCAACTCCATATTCTTTTTCATTTTGATATTGCGTTTTGCATTCAGATCCAAACGGTGGTAGAATGGCAGACGACCTTCATTCAAGCCTGCATATTGTACCGCCAAATAATTGCTATTGCTACCCACGTAGTCCAAACTGATGCCACCATTCACGCCTTGGGCTTGATAATAACCTTGAGTTTGAGTAAATGGAAGACCACTACCCATGTTCCAACGCGCACTTACTTCATAGTTTTTGTTTTTACCTAATTTGTAGGACCCCACAAAATTGACATTGTGACGGCGGTCAAAAACAGGGCTGTAAAATGCATCATTTCCATTCCAACGATCCACCTTACCCAATGAATATACCAACCAGATATACAAGCGGTTCTCTTCGTATTTCAACACCATATCACATCCAGCTGCCCAGCCTGTTTCTATCACAAAATCCTGCTTGAAAAAGTCGGGTTTATCTGAATTTTCTGGGGTATTGTTATAAATTTTATTGCGGTTGATATTGGTAAGCTGACGGAAGTCCTTAAAATAACCTTCCATATTGAGGTTCAATTTTTCTGTAATATCAAACTCAAAACCCAAGACATAGTGAATGGCCTTTTGCAATGAATTCTTGGTATCCACCTTCTCCTTATCTCCAGATATATTGCTATCAATGTAGCTCGAAGGCAAGTCTTCAGGACCAGCCAAGAATCCATAAAACAAATTCACCACATCGCGGTCACTGTTGGTGGCCATCAAGTTTTGGGTGTAGACACCAGCCGCTCCTTTCAAGCGAAAACGCTCGCTCCACTTATACTTTACACCAATGCGTGGCTCTGGAGAAAACACAGACAGCGAACCATAATATTGCAAGCGAATGCTGGGTTCAATCACAAATCGTTCGCGATTGAACTTGTAATCTACAAAGCCATTGAGCTCACTGGTATTTTGTGTCAACTCTACTTTCTCGTTTGGATTCAAAATAGAGAAAGTCGAGAAATCAGTATCAAATCCAACTGCTTCTATTCCGTAACGCAAAACGTCCTTTTTGATTCCGTATTTGAAGTCCAGCCCAAAGTTGAATGACGAAATAGAGCTGTAACGATCTGGCAATGCCAATTCGCTCAATCCCACGCGATAATTACTGAAAGCAATGACCCCATTGATCAAAACTGGCGAGGAAGCTGGCACAACGACAAAGTTTCCACCAAATCCCTTGCTATCCCAACTCAAATTGGAAAGACTTTGATAATTGGTCACCGCGTCCTGGAAAGAGAATCCAAACAAATTCACTTTGGAACCATTTCCACCACCAAAGGAAATTTTCCCATAGAGATCGGTAAAATTGAATGGCAATCCTTCACCGTCGTTGACGTATGGATAAATGCTTTTAGAAGTTTTGTCGAGATACGAGTGCTTGGCAGAAAGCACGTAGGAAATACCTGCGCCTCGGTCATTCAATTTTTTCAAAGGACCATCCAATTGAAGCTTGGCACCAAAAGGGGAAATCCCCACGTTGCCATTCAATTTCACCTTGTTGCCATCGCGTGTGCTGATATCCATGACAGATGAAATCCTACCGCCGTATTGGGCACTGAAACCGCCACTATACACATCTGCATTGGCGATGATATCAGTATCGAATACACTGTACAAACCAATGGAGTGAAACGCATTGTATACAATCATTCCATCCAAAAGCACTTTGTTCTGAACGGGCGCACCGCCGCGCACATAAATTTGACCACCTTGGTCTCCTGTAGTGATGAAGCCGGGCAAAGTGGTGAGCATTTGTGCTAGATCGGCTTGGCCACCTACTCCAGGAATGCGTTTGATGTCTTTGGGGCGGATGGTCTCAACAGAGATATTGATGTTGTTGCGGGCATTGGTCTTTTCCTCGCTGATCACAATCTCCTTGAGTTCGATATCACCTTTCTGCATCAAAATATTGATATTGCTCATGGCCTCGTTGCTCACTACCACCGTTTCTCTGAAGGTCTCGTAGCCGATAAGATTGACGACTACATCGTACGTGCCTGCGGGAATTTTGGTCAATGAATAATATCCATTTTCATCAGTTTGGGTGCCAAAGGTGGTATTCTCCAGCCCTATTGTCAAAAACAACAAAGGCTCCCCATTGGATGCATCTTTGACGAAACCCTTGATGGTGCCGCCTTGGCCGATAGCCTCAGCAGTGAATAGAATGGCAAAAAGAAAAACGATTGCGTTGCGGAACATACACTCGATATTTTGGTTCATGGCCCGGTGCCCTCTAAGTCAATGGCACGCGGGTGCGCGAATGTACAAATCCTATGAAGCAATCCGACCAATGGGACTTCCAAATCCGTTGATTTTTTGCACTTGCAAATAGGATTCGATCCAAAAAACACCTTTTCGCTACGAATCAATGCTTTAGAATCATGATTGCATTCACGCTGACATCAAAGCCGTCAAAACTACCCCCAATCAATGCTCATTTTCGCAATGCGGTCGGCCATGCTCTCACTCGACATCTTTTCGCGCAATCGATCCACCATGATGGGAAATGCAAATGGAGTGGGCTTTTCGGGCCATTTCAACACTATTTTCTGGGTATTGATCCGATCCAATGCCTGACGCATACGTGGGATCTCTAATTCAAAATGCAGAACTTCGTCATAGGCCTGACGCAAGAGCAAGTTACGCGGATCATAATCTTCCAAGACATCGAAAATCAGCCCAGCTGATGCAATAAGATGACGCTCACGAATCGGAGCTCCAGGAAAACCTTTGAACACCAATCCTGCTATGGAGGCTATCTCTTTGAATTTGCGCCGCGCAAGCTCCCCCGCATTGATGCTGGCGAGCACGTCTCGCTCTAAGTGCGTTGTATCTGTCAATGCCAAACCAAGCGCTTCTTCGATCCCAATGGGCTGATCGCAAAGCAACTCAAAACCATAATCGTTGTAAGCCAAAGAAAAGGTCAAAGGCTTGATTTGCCCCAACCGATGCGCGAACAAACTCGCCAAGCCTTGGTGCACAAATCTTCCTTCGAAAGGATAAACCAACAGATGATAGCCGTCCTCTGTGACAAATTGTTCGATTAGCAATTCGTCTTGATCCGGCAGATGCGAGCGCTCGGCCTGTAAACGAAGCAGCGGCATGATATGTGACAATTCAGGTTCCTCCAGTGCAGACACTTCTGCACCCGCAATCATGGATTTGGCAAGGGTCAATTTTGCACGCAACAATTCCGACATCTTACTCGAAAGTGGCAATCTACCACCCAGCCATGCTGGTACTCTTCCCTTCTCTGATTTAGACTTCTTGACCGTAGCTGTCAACTCTTTCAACTTCAGTAATTCCCAACTTTGTCCTGACAACCAAAAAACATCTCCCACTTTCATAGAAGACACAAACGTCTCTTCCACGTGACCTACAAAACCCCCGCGTTGTTGCTTGACTTGCACGACGGTCTCACTTACAATGGCGCCAATGCTCATGCGATGCCTGCGCGCAATGCGCTGATTTGTGCATTTCCAGCGCCCATCCTCTTGCACCACTTTATGAAAGTCGGGGTACTGACCCAAACTTTGTCCTCCCACGGAGATAAAACCGAGCACCCATTCCCATTCCTCACGCAACAAAGCTTGAAAACAATAGGTAGATTGGACCTGCTGCAAGAGTTCCCTTTCATCAAAGCCTTCGCCCACTGCTAATGTGACAAGGTACTGACTCAACACATCGAAACACAATTGAGGATGCAGTCTATCTTCTACAATCTGCTCCTTTGCAGCTAAACGCAAGGCACTTGCCTCCACCAATTCCAATGAATGGGTGGGCAAAAAATAAATCGTACTGATTTCACCTGGACGATGTCCACTGCGACCTGCTCGCTGCATGAAACGCGCTGTACCCTTTGGACCTCCGATTTGTATC
>JAIYCK010000381.1 GCA_027488055.1 Flavobacteriales bacterium
CGAAACCAACAACTGATAAGTCCTCAAATGGGCATTTCCAATGAAATGAATCAGCGCCAGCCAAGTGAGATCCAAATTCAACTCCATCATCATGATGCCGATTTGTGCTATAGAAGCATACGCAATTTGACTTTTGATGGAAGACTGCACACGGGCAGCTGCGCCTCCTGTAATCAGACTGATCAGCCCTCCTAAAAAGAGGATCGCTTTGATCCATGGCAAATGATACCAAAAATGATGGGTGCGCAATAGCAGAAATATACCCAGATGCACCGAAATGGAACCGTAGAAGATGGCCGACGAAGGAGTGGGTCCTTCCATGGCCCTCGGTAACCAAAAACTAAAAGGATATACAGCCGACTTTGCAAAAGCAGTGAGCACCAGCATCATGCCAATAGCTGTGGCAATCGCACCGTAATGATCCAGATGAGCACTCATTTCGGGCATGTGTTGGAGTTCGTAGAACGTGATGTTTCCTCCCCAGAAGTGGTGACTGAGCCACATGGCCATTAATATCCCAAGATCGCCAATGCGATAAATTGAAAATACCTTGACAGCATTCTTTACAGGCAAGTAACGGTCTCGATAAAAGGCAATCAGCAAGAAAGAAGAGATACCCAAAATTTCCCAACCAATGAACAGTGTTTCCAAATTTCCAGACACAACCGTAAGACTGAATCCGCCTAAAAAGAACAGAATGGTTTGGAAGAACCTTCGATAGCCTTCTTCGCGGTGCATATAAACCCTGCTATAAGTGCATACGAGCAAAGTCAGTAACGATCCTATGAGCACAAATGCGGCACTGATATGATCAAAGTAAAAATCAAAATAGAACTCGTAATCATGGCTTGCATACAACACCCACTCTTTCTTGGTATAGGGAAGGTGCCCGCGCAGCAGCCAGTAAAGGGTGGTGCCAATAGCCAATATGCTCTGAAGTGCCACAGTAGTAATGGCAATCGTTGAGATTGTTATTTCTTTCTTGGTGCGAATCAGAGTAAGCAGAAGCCAGCCCGACAATGGCACCATCACCAAGGCAAGTATGAGAAGATGAATCATTGGTTGCGAAGTGTTTGAATGGGTAAGTTGTTGCGAAGGTGAAGCAGCGTATCGACAGACAAATCCTCATCTACCTTCTTTTCAGGAATCGAATAGGGCACAAATTGTCGGCCGTCGAAGCGCATGGCCGAATGATCATTCGGTGAAATACTGATCAAATGCACCCATTGATTTTGAAACCATTGGTAGGTGGCTGCATCACGCTGTATGACTTCAAGGATCAATTCAGGTGTTTGTTCTACAATTACTAAAAGCCTTAATGGATCGTGCAATTCGGTCATTTGGCTCGGCAATCCAGGGCGCAGATCTCCTTCGATACCGTTGGAAACGCCAATCAACCCCACCACATTATGTGGCAATTTGGATCCGGCTCCGAGCTTACGATTGTCCATTCGGGAGAAGTAATATTCCAAATTGATGCCCCCGCATACCGGAGCCACGGCCCGCAGTATGCTGTGCAACAAATCGCCATTTGAATCAATTGAATGGTCATACGAGTTGAGAAAACTCCTACGATCCATAAACACCGATTGACTCAAAGATCTTCGACCTACAATGCATGCAGCATTGGTGGCGTGATTGAGCTCTGGTCGTGGTTCGAATAGGGAGACCGATCTCCGCTTCATGGCACGGTGCAAAGCATCAGGTGTTTGCTTGAGTGATATACTTTCGAATCGCCTCGCGCGCTCTTTGGCGTTGTTTTGCAAAGCTTTCTGTATGTGCAGATCATTTTCTAAATGAGCCAAGGGAACATCTTCATCCAAATCGTAATAGATGATTTCATCGCGGCTTGTATCGTGCAAACAGCCAATGAACCGAGTGGCCGCAGGAATTTCAATACCCCTTTCTAAAAGAGTTTTTCGCACCTGTGGATCGTTGGCCATGTGCGCGAACACGCGCGCATTCACGGATCCTGCACGCCCACTGCATGCGCCACAATCGTAGGCGGCATAATGCGGATTATTGGTGCTGCTGCTGCCATGGCCCATGACATACACGATTTCATCGAAGTCTTTGGTAAGTCCAATACTCCGTAGCACTTGACCCACTACATCTACCATCTCCTCTTTGCGGAATCCAAGTTGCAAACCGTCCTCTTCTGGATCATTTGGATCAAAAGCGATATGCAATTTCGAAGTAGGATGCGAATGATGCTGTGCAAAAGTGGCATTACCGCTCACACTGGGAACAATCAGCTGACGAATCAAATGGTAAAGCGAAACCAATCCGAGCAAAGGCGATAGCAACCAACCAGCCATCGGATGAAAGGCCGTGGAAGAAAACGAATGCTCTTTTGTATGCACATGACTAGAATTCGTCTCTTTGATCAGATATTTCGGATACACAGGCGCAGGGCAAAGCTTCGTTTTGTGCACTCCATGGAACGGTTTAAAATAGAATGCAGCTCCAAAAAATCCAGGTGTGCCGAAGGTGGTGAATGGGCGCTCGCCCGACTCTAGATAACGACGAAAAGAACATTCGCGGTCGTCGATACAGAGCAGCACTTGAGCGCTAGATGAGGCTGGCGATTGAATAAGTGATGTACTCTGGACAGCGGACAAAAGAGGGTTATAGAAATTCCATTCCAATGCGCATTGCCATATTTGGAGGACCTTTTGCGTTTTACTTGTGGTGACCGTATCAAACAATTTGGTAGCATGTATGGAATGCGCAGCCAATGGCGCCCAGATGGCACCAAACATCTGATCCAACGCATCAATTTCCATCAGTAGCTCTACAAAAACAGCATCACGCAAAGTCAGATGACGCGGGTCTATAAGGCTTTCCGGTTTGGCTTCAATGGCTGCCACCATACCGCTCCATCCAGCGTGCGCAAAGCACAGGTCGAACAGATAGTGTTCATACCATGCTTCATCGCCGACTAGGATTTCGAGCAATTGCTTCAATTGGGTAGACTGATTGCGCAATAAACGAGTGACACGTTTGCTTTTAAAAATGGGGACATGGCTCAAGTCGTTCAATTGTTTCGTGGCCTGACGAAAGGGCAATTGCCTAAAAGGATGCGGCGCTGCAGCAATGCCTTGATCGAGATAGGCACTTAGGTTTCGAAACAAGAGAGGATGCACGCGTGCATCGAGGTCAATGTTGTAGACCGATTTCCACATAGCGCGCAGTTGGCCAATACGAGGAGCATGGGGCGAAGGCAATCGCTCATGTAAACAGCTGAATAACCATTGCTCTATTTCGTGCTCACCATGCAATTGTGTGATGGCTTGCTCGAGTGCTGATGTAGTGATTCCGCCTTCTTCATACCGCTTTCGATAGAAATCGATGGAGGCATAGACTTGATGTCCGAAGATGACATGTGCTTGATTTACTGCGGCATCAAATGGCAGGTTTTGAAAGGCATGCAGAGTGTTGTGATGGATAAAATCATTGAGAGGAGCCTGAGCTGGCAAGTAATGACTTACGTGCGATAGCACCTGTGTTTCATCAAACACAGTGGCTCTCCATGATGATTCATGGGAGTGTAATTGCATAAAAAAAATACATTGAATTGTTGTTGCGATGCGAAGAGGTAAGTCTGTCGAAACAGGCTTTGTGAGCACCTCTTATGGGAGGTGCATGCATGCAATTAACCCGGAAGTGTAGAGTGGATACGACCAGTGATCAGCAGGAGATCAGATAAAGGCCGCGGCTGTGTCTCGAAGGCACGTGCCTTGCTCATTTGAATCGAAACCAAATGCCTTGCTTGTTGAGTCTGGTGAATAGCGCTGAAATGCCTGCGAATGGCGGCCTTCAGAGATCCGTCAATGCCTGCTATGGATTCTTCATTTTCTTCCAGTGTTTCTTCAGCCTCCGCTGAATAGTCATAACTTTTCTGAACGACTGTGGAGGAATCATCCCACAATGCCTCGGCAATAGGAATATAAAGAGAAGTACCAAGCACAAAGAATACAACAGCCAATGCAAAACCACAGCAGGTATGAAATGGGATATGTAATTTGGGTAGCGTCAAATGATTGTCTCTAACGAATTGATAAAATAAATGTTGCCAATTCTTGCTTGTTGCGAACAAACCTAATGATAAATATCATAGGCCAGCCTGAATTAGCTTTTTTTACCTTTACTTGGTATTGAAAAAATTCATAGTGCGTTCAATACCGATATGGCCAAAAGAGTAAACGGCCTCTGTGCATTTTGTGATGTGCGCTTCTAAATCGATTTTTTCTGTGGCATCCCACTCACCCAGCACATAATCCACCTGTTGTCCTTTTGAAAAAGCGCTGCCTACACCGAAGCGCATGCGGATGTATTGATCATTGCCCAAGATCTGTTGGATGTGTTTCAGACCGTTGTGCCCGCCGTCGCTGCCGCGCTGTCTGATGCGTATTTTACCAAACGGTAGCGCAAGATCGTCGGTTATCACCATAAGATTGGCAGTGGAGATTTTCTCGTGCTGCATCCAGTAGCGCACAGCATTGCCACTTAGATTCATATAGGTGGATGGTTTGATCAAAACGAAGGTTTTGCCTTTGTGTTTGATCTCACATACCGAAGCGTATCGGTCGGTACTAAAAAAAGAATTGGATGCCCCAGCGAGAGCATCCAATACTTTAAATCCAATATTGTGGCGCGTTTCAGCATATTCACTACCGATATTTCCGAGTCCGGCTATGAGGTACTTCATACGTCGACGTCAGCCAA
>JAIYCK010000351.1 GCA_027488055.1 Flavobacteriales bacterium
AAACCCTCGTGAAAACGAGGGTTTTTTTATGCGAAAGAATGAAATAGGCTGTGTTGTTTCAAATCAATTGATCTCGTCGCCTCGAAGGGCTCTAAAACGCTTGCGTGCATCGATGACAAACAAACTCGCGGGTTGCTCAGTGATCAGGCGCTCGTACAACGCCATGGCTTTTTCAGGCATCTTGAAGATGTTTTCATACATGTCTGCTAATTTAAAAAGCGCATCGTCAGCCAGTATATCAGCGAAATAAAGATCAATGATCTTCTCTAAACACGTTTTTGCACTGTCGAATTGCGCTTGTTTGTAAGCCATGGTGGATCGAAGCATCCAAATTTCATCCATCAAACTGTGCATGGGGTAGGCACTTGCAATCGAGTCCAAAGTAGAAGCGGCCGTATCGAATTTATTTTGATAAGCAAGGAGATCCGCACGTGCGAACATTTGCATGGGCGCAGTAATGGTGTCCATGTTGAAGTTGTCTGTAATCAAAAGCGATAAATCAATGGCATCATTGGATATTAGTTTTGAAGTGGATGCTTTCAAGACATCCAATTGGCCTTGGGCCCATTCGAAATCACCCGAATAATAGGATATTCGCGCATTGCGAAATTTTGCTTCATGCCCCAGCACGTCTTCTTTGTAATCGAGCTCTACTTGTGAAAAGAGCAGCGATGCGTCCCAAATAGCCCCCTTAAATACTTTTACATCACCCAATTCGAGTTTACACACCGCCACTTGACGACCGTATAGTCCTGGAATGAGTATGGCAGCTTCCAATAAAGCAATGGCTTCATCTGTTTTTTGTAGGTAAAAGGCTTTTAGATGTGCCAATTCTTTCATCATCATGGCAGTACCAGGCACTTGACCCAAATTGGCGAGTGTTGATTCATACTCACTTTCAAGTGCCAAGTAGGCATCGCGTTGGATCCCGGGCTTTTTTAGGAGTTCGTCTTTGAGTGTTTGTAGTTTTTCCACTTTTGCGAGCATGTAATGGTCGTTCATAGGACCTTTATCAATCAGATACTGATACGCTTTGAGAGCGGTACTGTAGTCTTCATTTTTGCGAGCGAGATCGCCTAAATTGAGTAATCTGGATCCACTCTCATTCAGTCGTTTATCTAAGGCAACAGCTTGAACGAGTGCCGCAGCAAAATCTTTCTTTTGCAGAAACAACCATAAAAGCAATTCATTGAGAATAGGATTGGCATCAGGGTTTTTTTGGATTCTTCGCAAAAGTTGGGTGCGGAGCATATCCACATTGGCGGGATTGTCCTGCAAATTCAGCATACGGTTAAAAGAATTTTGCACCAATTGAATGTTGCCGGGATTTTCTTCTAAGAGATCAAGCCAAGCTTCTGTCATGCCGTTGAGGTCTCCAAGGTTTCCACGGGCATTCGCAATTTCATAAGCATATTGGTAGCCGTCCTTGCCTTGAGTTTTGCCTTTTTCCAAGGCCCTCAAACCGAATTCAAACTCACCAATGGCTTCAAATTCACGAGCAAGGCCTGTGATATACATCTGAGTAGGCTCCACCTTTTTGATCGCTTCTTCAAACTGTTCCTTTGCTGCTTCGGAATTATTGAATTGCTTATACACATTCCCTAAAGCCACATATGCCTTCGCATCTTTCGAGGTGTCTTTTATTTTTTTCTTAGCTATTTTTTCGGATTGCTCGAAGTCATTTAGAGCGATCAGGGTCTTTAAATAATTCTGATAAACTTGATTGGTTTGGTTGGTTTTGTAGATCTTTTCGTAGTAGAGTTTGGCTTGTTCGAATTGACCTTGCTCGAAATAATAGTTCGCCAATTCTAAATCGTTTTCTTGTGCTCGCAAGCACGTTGGAGCTGTCAAAGACAGTATGATGAGCAATAGCAGGTGTAATGAGGATCGCATCATGGTGCTTCTTAATGAGGGGGCTCCGAAACACACGACCTAGGCACAATCGACCCTATGGAAGGCATTCGGTATGCGTAAAGATACGCAGAAACAAAATTTAGATTGTTGTGCTAGGCTTTTTTAACTAGCGCGGTCCTTGCAATGCAGGCACAGCGGGAATACTGTCAACCCAAAAACGCACTTGGTCATAATTCCGGTGATAGATGCTATCAGCCAAAGGAGCCCTCTCCATTAGCAAATCCAATTGCTTAATTAAGTCAGAGGCGGCTTTGGTTTCACTGAGGAATGCCTTTTCGATGTATTCTGCGGTGATTTTATTTCCAGCGGCATCATGAGTCGCATGTTCCGTCAAGGCCATTTGGAGGTCACTGAGTTGTTGTAAATCTGTTTTGATTTCCTCCATGATTTTTGGATGAGCACTGGCGATATCCGGGATCAGTTTTTTGATTCTACGATAGTCACCTAGCACCTTGGCCATATCTTCTCTTTGATATCCTACGTAGTTTTTTTGAACATATTCGAGGTGTGTATTGACTGAATCAACATAGGCACCGAGCCGCTGGATGTCCAATTGCTGATAACGCATAGACACTTCGTTTAGTTGTGTTTTGAGACTGTCAATCTGTTTCACTTCCATTGAGTAATCCTTGTGCCCGCAGGAAAAAAGCACGGTGATACCTGAACAAAAAAGCACAAAGGAGATGTAGTTTTTGTGACGCATGACCATACTAGAATGATGATTCGGTTTTAAAAGTATTACTTGGTTATTTTGTCGAAGCCAGTGTACGGCACTAGCACCTCAGGAATACGAATACCATCAGGTGTTTGGTTGTTTTCGAGCAAAGAGGCTACGATGCGCGGCAATGCCAGCGCGCTACCATTGAGGGTATGCACCAATTGCGTTTTACCATCGCTGCCTTTGAAGCGGCATTTGAGTCGATTGGCTTGATATGTTTCGAAGTTCGAAGTTGAGCTGACCTCCAACCATCTTTCTTGGGCGCCGCTCCAAGCTTCAAAGTCATAGGTCATGGCAGATGTAAAACCCATGTCACCACCACATAGCCGTATGATGCGGAAATGCAAACCCAAAGATTGGAGCAAGTGTTTGACATGGTCTACCATTTCTTCTAATAATGCATAACTTTGATCGGGACGTGCAAGCTGTACTATTTCGACTTTGTCGAATTGATGCAAGCGATTGAGACCACGCACATGAGCACCCCAACTGCCTGCCTCACGGCGAAAACAAGGGGTATAGCCTGTCATTTTGATAGGTAATTCGTCCTCTTTTACAATGACGTCGCGATAGAGGTTGGTCAATGGTACTTCTGCCGTTGGAATCAAATAAAGGTCATCGGCGGTGCTATGGTACATCTGACCTTCTTTATCGGGCAATTGTCCTGTGCCGTAACCAGATGCTTCGTTTACAAGCAAAGGTGGTTGAATCTCTTTATAGCCCGCATTGTGAGCCTGATCGAGGAAATAATTGATCAACGCGCGTTGAAGTTTGGCCCCCTTGCCTTTGTAGACAGGAAATCCAGCTCCAGTAATTTTGTTGCCTAGTTCAAAATCGATCAAGTCATACTCTTCGATCAATTCCCAGTGTGGCTTTTTTCCCTCGGATAATGCAGGGCGTTCACCCCATGCATATACCTCCACGTTTTCATCAGCACCTTTGCCAAAAACGACTTCATGAAACGGCACGTTTGGAACGGCATATAATGCTTGCTTGAGTTGATTCTCCGTGTCGATCAATTGGGTTTCGGCCTGCTTGGCAGTATCTTTCAAAGCAGCTACTTCAGGTTTTCTCAGGTCTGCTTGTTCGCGTTGACCACTCTTGTACATGTCGCCGATTTCTTTTGAAATTTTATTGGCTTCAGCCAAGTTGCTGTCCACCACATGTTGCATTTTTTTACGATCCTCATCCAAGGAGAGGATGTCCTCAATCAAGGGCGTGAAATCTTTGTTGCGTTTGGCCAAACCGGCAAGAACGGCTTCTTTATTTTCTTTTATGTAATTGACTTGTAACATGGTGCAATATTAAGCTCAAGCAGCGAAATGCAGATAGCTTTTTCGATTATGGAGCGGTATATATTAAGAATTAAAAACACAAAACCCGGATTCGCCATGAGGCAAAGCCGGGTTTTGAATAATGTGGACCGGGAATGCCTTATGCAGGAATAACCGAAACGTACGATTTGTTGTCTTTTTTCTTACGGAATTGAACCTTGCCGCTCACCAAAGCAAACAACGTATGGTCCTTTCCGATGCCAACGCCTTCGCCCGCGTTGTGGCGAGTACCGCGCTGACGCACGATAATATTGCCTGCGATACAAACTTGTCCGCCATACAATTTAACGCCCAAACGCTTGCTTTCCGATTCGCGTCCGTTCTTTACTTTACCTTCACCTTTTTTGTGTGCCATGGTATTTTATCTTTTGTAAAGTGATTCTTATTTTTTTAAAAGAGCGATTATTGACCGTCTTTCAATTCTTCTTGCCATTTTTTCAACTCATCGAGTTTACCTTCAGCAGCCATTTTAGCTTGCGCTGGCCATGTAGCTGGGTTCTTCGATTTGATTACGCCGCCTGCCTCTTCGAGGATGGCGCGCAATTGCTCTTCAGTAGCGCTGGCCAAATCATTGTAAGAAACGATGCCTTTGCTGATGAATAATTCAGCAATCTTAGGACCGATGCCTTCCACGATGGTCAAATCATCACCTTTTGCAGCCTTGGTAGCCTTAGGGGCTTCTGCCTTAGGAGCAGCCGCTTTAGCTGATGCTTTCGCTCCGCTAGTAATGATACTTTCAATTTTGATTTCAGATAGATATGCACGGAAACCGTTTTTCTTCTGATACCCTTTTCTTCTTTTCTTTTTGAAGATAATTACCTTATCTCCTTTGAGGTGCTTTAGCACACTCGCGCTGATGGCTGCGCCATCAATAGCTGGGGCGCCAACGGTTACGTTGCCATTGTCGTCAATCAACAAAACGCGGTCAAATTGAATTTTCGCGCCTTCTGCATCTTGCAAACGGTTGACAAAGATTTGTTGGTCTTTCTGTACTTTGTACTGGTGCCCTGCTATCTCAACAATTGCGTACATGTTTTGATATGTATTGGGTTAATAATTCGTTTTCCCTCCAAAATGAGGGGTGCAAATGTAGTAATTTTTATCAACAATCCAAGGGGGATATCAAAAAAAGTCATTTCACATCTAGCGATTTACCTGAAATACTTGGTTTTGGGCGGCTTACGAGATATACGCCCACCAGAATGACAAGCCCACATAAGGCATGGGACCAAGTAAGACTCTCTTGGAAATACAATCCCCACGCCACGGCTACAATAGGCATTAAATAGGTGACAGAAGAGCTAAAAATTGCGCCG
>JAIYCK010000394.1 GCA_027488055.1 Flavobacteriales bacterium
AGTCCAAAATTCCCTATGCCACCGCTTCTGCTCTTTGTTTTGAAACAAAGCTTATTGCACAAAAATGTCAAAGGCATACAATGCACAGGCTGCCAAGGTGAACGCAACGATGCCTATGGCTTTCACATTGCTCAGCATTGATAAAGATGGCACAGCAGCTACAAAGCTTGGACCCAAGATGGGAATGGAACCAACGAGCCTTTCAAGGTTGCTGAAAACGATGGAAGAACAAGGATACATTACACGGACTAGAGATGATGTCGATGGTCGTAAAGTGTTTATTCACATCACCAAAAAAGGCAAGGACTACCGCGAAGTAGCCAAAAAACATGTCGTCGAATTGAATGAACACATGAAAGAGATTATTCCTAGTGAAAAACTGGAAGTCTTTTTTGAGGTGATCAAGATGATCAATCAGGAATTAGATAAAAACAAAATATTCGGATAAATACTTCCACCATAAACGCATGAACAGAATCATAAAAAAAGTAGCTGTGCTCGGGTCGGGTGTAATGGGATCGCGCATCGCCTGTCACTTTGCCAACATCGGTGTTGAGGTGCTCCTTCTTGATATGGCACCCAAAGAACTATTGCCTGAAGAAAGTGCAAAAGGGCTAACGCTTGAGTCACCCGTTGTCAGAGGTCGCATCGTGCAAGGCGCTCTACAAGCTGCGCTCAAAAGCAATCCTTCTCCGATCTACAGAGCTGCCTTTGCAAAACGAATAACCACCGGAACTTTCGAAGATGACATGTCCAAAATTGCACAATGCGATTGGACCATCGAGGTCGTGGTGGAACGATTAGATATCAAAAAAATGATTTTCGATCAGGTGGAAAAATATCGCCGCCCAGGTTCGTTGGTCAGCAGCAATACCTCAGGTATTCCAATTGGTTCCATGGCAGAAGGTCGCAGCGAAGACTTCCAAAAACACTTTTGTGGCACACACTTTTTCAATCCGCCACGCTACCTCAAACTTTTGGAGATCATCCCAACTCCCATTACATCGCCTGAGGTGATTTCTTTCTTACATGACTATGGTCAACGCTATTTAGGAAAAACCACAGTATTGTGCAAAGACACTCCAGCCTTCATCGCCAACCGCATTGGGGTGTATAGCATTCAAGCCCTTTTCCATCTTGTAAATGAACTCGGTCTTACAGTAGAAGATGTAGACAAACTCACGGGCCCTGTGCTAGGCCGCCCAAAATCCGCCACGTTTCGAACGTGCGATGTAGTAGGTTTAGACACCTTGGTGCATGTGGCTCATGGGGTGCATACACATTGCCCATCAGATGAAGCGCGCGCTACTTTTGAAATCCCAACGTATGTCACTACCATGGTGGAAAACAAATGGCTTGGTGACAAAACCAAACAGGGATTCTACAAGAAAACGAAGAACGAAAAAGGAGAAACAGAGATTCTCTCGTTGGATCTCATTACATGCGAGTACAAGGCCCAGAAGAAAAGTAAATTCGCTACACTAGAGTCTACCAAAAACATTGATCAATTAAACAAACGCCTACCTGTTTTATATCAAGGCACTGACAAAGCAGGTGAATTCTATAAACGATCATTCTCTGGATTGTTCGCATATGTAAGCAACCGCATCCCTGAAATCAGCGACACCGTATACAGTATTGACGATGCCATGAAGGCGGGATTTGGATGGCAGTTAGGACCTTATGAATCATGGGATTTGATTGGCATTGAACAAGGTATAAAAGATGCAGAATCGAATGGTCATTCGGTTGCTCAATGGGTCAAGGACATGCTGAGTAAAGGGCATTCTGCCTTTTATAAAATCGAAAATGGCAGAAAATACTATTACGATCCTACAAGCCAATCGTACGTGCAGATACCGGCACCTTATCACATGATTGTGCTCTCGCAAATGCCCGCGTCGAGTATCGTTTGGACCAATGGTGCCTGCACGGTGCGCGACCTCGGCGATGGAATTCTTTGTTGCAGTTGGCAAACGAAGATGAACACCATCGGTGGAGAAGTAATCCAAGGTTTGAACAAAGCCATCGATCTCGCAGAAACCTCATACAAAGGTTTGGTATTATACAACGAAGGCGACAATTTCTCAGCGGGAGCCAATGTCGGAATGATATTCATGCTGGCCGCTGATCAAGAGTATGAAGAACTCGATATGGCAGTTCGAGCATTTCAAAATACCGTGATGCGCATGCGCTATTCCAGCATTCCCGTGGTAGGAGCGCCACACAACATGGCACTTGGTGGTGGTTGCGAAATCAATCTCCATGTGGACAAAGTGGTGGCTCATGCGGAGCTTTATATGGGGCTTGTTGAATTCGGAGTAGGTGTTATTCCTGGAGGCGCTGGTACCAAAGAATTTGCATTGCGTTGCAGCGATGAATTCAAAGACGGCGACATCAAGTTGAATACATTCCGAAATCGTTTCTTGACCATCGGACAAGCCAAAGTGAGTACCTCTGCATACGAAGCATTTGATCTGGGTTATTTAAGACCGGGTATCGACGAGGTCATTGTTTCGCGCGAACTTCAATTGTCAAGAGCAAAAGAAGCCTGCCTTGAAATGGCCAATACCGGTTATACTCAGCCACCGATGCGCAAAGACATTACCGTGCTAGGACAAGAAGCTTTGGGGATCGTATATGTAGGTGCCAACAGCATGAAAAGCGGTCACTACATCAGTGAGCACGACCAACTGATCTCTGAAAAATTGGGCTTCGTATTGGCGGGTGGTGACTTAAGTGGACCAACTCAAGTGAGCGAAAAATACCTGCTTGACCTGGAGCGTAAAACCTTCTTAGAACTCTGCATGCAACGCAAAAGTTTGGAACGCATGCAGAGTCTGGTGACCACAGGAAAGATATTGAGGAACTAGTTTTGGGTTTTTAGTTATTAGTCATTTGTTATTAGTTTGATTTGTTAGATTTTGGCCAATTGATGTTTTGAAATTCTATGCTGAAGAAATCCCACTAAAAACTAAAAACCCAAAACTAAAAACCCAAAACTAAGAACTAAGAACTAAGAACTAA
>JAIYCK010000105.1 GCA_027488055.1 Flavobacteriales bacterium
TAGGCGAGAGGTCTATTTGATCTGAGACTTCAGTGGCAAGAAAAAAACCCGCCTAAGCGGGTTTATTTTATTGTAACAAATCAATCAACCGTTACAACAATGCTTCAATCTTTTCGGTCAATACGTTTTTTGGAACTGCACCTACGCTCTTGTCTACCACTTGTCCGTCTTTGATAAAGAGGATCGTTGGGATATTGCGAATACCGTATTTGGCGCTGATATCTGGATTTTCATCCACGTTCACTTTGCCAATGACAGCTTTGCCATCAAAATCGTGGGCAAGTTCTTCTACGATGGGGCCTACCATGCGGCATGGTCCACACCATTCTGCCCAAAAGTCTATCATTACAGGTTTGTCACTATTTTGCACCAATTCGGCAAAATTGATATCGGTAATTTCTACTGCCATATTCTTATTATTAGTGTTTTGTTCTTTTTCTTATTTGGCCATCTCAAGCATTGCACCAAAATCAATTATTTGACAATTTGTCGTATATGATTGTTCTCAAGGAGCGCAATTCAAGCGGAATGAGCCTACAAATTTAATCCAGAAGTGCCTTCAACCAATGAATTTATTTTCATCATGACACGGTTGGTTCAGTTGAAGGTTTTGGTTTTGAGCGCTTTACATAAATAAGTAAGCCAATACCTGCCAAAATAAACATGACGGAGATCAATTCAGCTTGGGTCATTTTCATGCCTAAAAATTTGAATACATTGTTGACTCTGATTTTTTCGATAAGGAAACGCTCCACCCCATTGGCGATCAAGTATGCTGCGAACATGACTCCCGGAATCTGCCATTTCTGTCTCATGCGCCATAGCCATATGAAAATTAAAATGGTGGCAGTGGTTTCATAGACAGGAGTAGGGAATACACCTGGTACAAGGTGAGTGCAATGTTCTCCCCATTGTGGAGCACACGGTTCAAACAACGGTTGGCCCACTACATTGACATTGTGCGGATAATCATACGACCAAAGCCAATCAGGGGCCCAGGATAGCCAACTCGGTTTGGGCATGGTATTGACAATTCCCCAGTCTCCATCGCCACTCACCTGACAGCCGATGCGACCGATTCCATATGACAGAATGAGTCCAGGGGCTGCTGCATCGCAGAGATGCAAGAGCGGAATTTTTTTGAAGTACGCATAAATGAGCACACCGGTCGCGCCAATGATGAGTCCACCATAGACAGTGAGTCCGCTCAAAAAGCTATTGACGCTGGGAGCAGTGAAGAATTCGCGGAATTCATCGGGATTTTCAAGCAGATGAAAAAGCTTAGCGCCCGCTATGCCGAAAATGGCAGCCAAGAAAGTGATATTGCCACTCAGGTGATGCGGGAATACTTTTTCGGTGACTTCTATTGGTTCTGGAAGTTGGGCTTTGCGGTATTCCCACCAGCGCCAGGCTCCAAATCCCACCAGGCAAATCAATCCAAGGAGCCAATTGCCTTCAGAAGAAAAGATGTGCTGCTGCGGACTCGATGATCCAAATAGTCTGTCGCTATTCATGATCAAGTAGATGAATTTCCACCCTAACACAAAGCCGATCAATGCATTGAAGAATATATCGGGATAATTGGGAGCAGCTCCCTGAATAATCTTAGCGAATCGCGGTTGAAATATTCCATTGGCCGCGCGTCTGCGCAACTCAAGAGTGAGGGTATAGCTGGCCACAATGAAAGCCAAGGCTACAAAGAATCCGAAGCTATTGAGCAGTTTGGTCCACGACCAATCGAGACCAAATAAATCAAAAAGCGCGTGATATATAGTAGGATACATAACAGAGGGTTTTAGGGCAAGATCACCTTGAAGTGACCGTCGCTGTCTTGTTGGTTCAAAGGAACGTTAATAATTTGATTTTTCAATTCGTTGCGGAAAGGAGATGTGACTTTGATATAATTATCAGTGAAACCGCACATCCGGCCTTCCTCGTCCTCTGCGGATTCAAACAAAACTGAACGCGTTTGCCCCGCATGTTCAGCGTAAAATTGTCGACGCAGTTTGTCAGAGATCATGCGGAGTCGAATCGTACGCTGCTGGCGAACCTTTTGCGGCACAATGCCGTCCAATCGCAAGGCAGTGGTATTGTCTCGTTCGCTGTAAGTGAAAACATGCAAATAACTGATTGGTAAACTCAGTATAAATTGCACTGTTTCTTCGAACAATTCATCGGTTTCACCGGGGAAACCAGTGATGACATCAGCGCCAATACACGCATGTGGCATACGAGTTTTGATCGCTAATACACGACTTCGGTAAAGATCGGTGCGATAGCGGCGGCGCATGGCTTGCAAGATGGTGTCACTTCCACTTTGTAAGGGGATGTGAAAATGCGGCATGAAGGTTTTGGCGTGGGAAACAAAATGGATGATCTCATCCGTGAGCAAATTGGGCTCGATGCTGCTAATGCGGTACCGTTCGATTCCTTCAATGTGCTGAAGCTCTTGGCATAGTTCCAACAGGGTCTCCTTTTGGGCTGTTCCGAAATCACCGATATTTACTCCAGTTAGGACAATTTCTTTGGCTCCATCTGCTGCGGCCTTTTTAGCTTGTTCCAAGGTTTCATCGATGGAGGCGCTGCGGCTGCGGCCCCTTGCCAATGGGATCGTACAAAAGGCACAGAAGTAATTGCATCCATCTTGCACCTTTAAGAACGTGCGGGTGCGATCTCCAGAGCTGTAGCTAGGAATGAAGGTTTTGACGTCTTTGATTTCGCCTACCTCATTTACAGAGGTAGTATGGTCAGCTTGTTCTACACGTTGCACCAAATTGAACTTTTCGTTGGCACCGAGGACCATTTTTACGCCAGGAATAGCCGTAATCGATTCTGGCTTGAGCTGAGCAGAGCATCCCACTACTGCGACATAGACACCTGGATTTTGACGTACCGCCCGACTCACTATGTTGCGGCATTTTTTGTCGGCTTGCTCTGTGACACTGCATGTATTGATGACAAGGACATCAGGATCGTCGTCCATTTCCACACGCGCATATCCTGCCTCTCCAAATTGGCGTGCCAACGTGCTGGTTTCCGAAAAATTCAGTTTACAGCCAAGGGTATGAAAAGCTACTTTTTTGGTGTGTTGCATGCCGAACGAAATGGACTGCAAATGTACACGCGTATTTACAAGTTGAATAAGGAGTGATTCAGGTATTGCGAAAAACATGCGATCTTGTTCAATGATGGTGTGCAATTTTTGTTAGTCTGTCGAAAGATTGATCGTGCTGCATACAATTCAGATTATTTTTCCGTATATTGCTAAAGCTTTGTGCAGCAATGCGTGAAGTGGTGTTTACCTAGACAATAACTAAATTAACGCATCAGGATGAACCGAGAAAACGCACGTCAGATCGTTCAGGAATTACTCAATGATGTCATTGAACAAGGCTTCCATCATCTGCTTCGCCATACCCAACAAAGCGACGACCTCAATCTAATCATCAAAGATGCTACGGACGAGATGAATCAACAGTTGATGCATTTGGATGACAGAAGTATAGTCGATGATCCCGCTGTATTGGCTCGGCATTATAAATCAATCATTGCAGAGGCCGAATTGAAAAGCTTGCATTTATTGTCGCGTTTGCAAAAGATTCAACAGCTTGACAATCCCCGTTTGAAAAGGGTTTAAGGCTTCAGCATCGCGCCATTGCAACTGATCCATTCATGCATGAATCGTGGGCGATGTATTTCGGATCAGTCTGTTTTAACGAAATTTGGATCTGCATTTCCACTAAATGGGGGACTTTAGCGTTCGATCTCGAAATCATTATTATTTAGCGATGAATTCAAAAAATGTTTTTTCTTACATCCTTAGCAGCGTCGTCGTGCTCATCACCCTGATTTCCGTTTTGGCCATTTGGGAAGTTGTGCCTTGGGATTTCATGGTTCAGTATTTTGGTAAAACGATCAAGTCGTTGATTGTGATAAGCATTAGTGCAGTGATCATCTATGTCATTCACTCCCTTTTGCATACGCCAAACCAAAAATCAGGCAATTGACTTTGAACTTTGTGCTTCATCAATTGTCTCATCAACTAGTATTTTCAACAATGAATATTTTAACTTTATCGGTGGTTTCCATGCTGACATTGTCAGCATGTGACGCGCCCAGCACGCCACCATCCAATTCAAATCAACCCAAACAAACCATGTCTGAAATTTTGTCTCAAGCCAGCACAAATTCTATTGAAACCAACGATTCCATTGCACAAGCAACCTTTGGTGCGGGCTGTTTTTGGTGTGTGGAAGCCGTGTATCTCTCCGTCAACGGAGTGAGCAAAGTAGAAAGTGGATACAGTGGAGGATCCAATGCGCATCCAACATATAAAGAGGTGTGTGGCGGAAACACTGGCCATGCGGAGGTTTGTCAGATTACCTATGACCCAAGAGTAGTGTCATACGCTCAACTGTTGGAGGTGTTTTTTGAGGTCCATGATCCAACGACGTTGAATCGACAAGGCGCAGATGTGGGAACACAATATCGCAGTGTGATTTATTACCACAAAAAAAAAAAAAAAAAGCTAGCCGAATTGGCCATCTTGGCTGGTAATCAAAGCGGTGTATGGGAGGATCCCATTGTAACAGAAATCAGTTCCTTGGGGCCATTTTATGTGGCTGAAGATTACCATCAGAACTATTACAATGAAAATGGGGAACAGCCTTATTGCCGCATGGTAGTTCGTCCCAAAGTAGACAAGTTCAAGAAGAAATTCGAGCATTTGCTCAAAGCACACTAAATAAAAAAAGCCCGATGTATGTCGGGCTTTTTTTTAGGGATGCTGAAATTATTTTTTATCTTGACCTTCAGTCACCGTGCGGTCTGCGCTGATGGCTGAGCGCTCGATGCGCATACGGCCTTGATCGAGTTTCATGATGATAGTGGTAGCTTCTAGCTCAATGATTTCGCCATGAACTCCACCTATGGTCATTACTTTATCACCCACTTTAAGCGCCTCTTGCATTTTTTTCTGCTCTTTGGCTTTTTTCATTTGGGGACGAATCATGAAGAAGTAAAATATAGCGAAGAAACCTACCATGAATAACATGGTGCTCCAACCGCTACCGCCTCCTGCAGGTGCAGTTTGCATGAAATGAATTGATAACATACGTATGGATTTAAATTGGTGACAAATGTATAACAGTCCGCATCTTGCTGCCGATAAAAAATGCGAAAGAATGTAACGGGATCAATGGGTGGTCATTTCCATTTCGATAGGTGGTTTATCGTCAGATTCCACCTCCAGGCCCACAATATTTCCTTTGATCAGTAATTTATGTGCTGAAGGGATGCAGTTGGTCAGCACGGTGATGGATTTTTCAACGAACCCAGTATTTCCTTTGCTGTTGAAAGTCACAGCGATTTCACCCGATGCGCCCGGTGCAATAGGGTCGCGGGTCCAATTGCGAGGCACTGTGCAGCCGCAGGATGGAGAGACTTGGGTGATGCTCAGAGGTGCATTGCCGGTATTTGTAAACTTGAACGTGTGATCAACCTTTTCACCTATGGCCAATGAACCAAAATTTACAATGCTACTATCAAATTGAATAACAGGCACCTTTTCGCTGCTGGTTGTCCCAGAGGACGGAGGGAAGTGAATGAACTCTGAAGTGATTTGTTTATTCTCCTCCTTGCAGGCGAGGAGTGAGGTAACTAAACCGAAGGCAATAATGAAATTACGCATGATCTAAAATGGGTTGATTTTGCTGGTGCAACAAAACAATGTTGCTCAATTATTGCTTATCTTTCATGGTATTGGCCGTCGAAGTCGTTGGCATCGAAGTAGTCATTGTCACCGAAACCGAACTCGTCATTCTCTTCATCGTCACCATCGGCTTCGGCGCTGTTCCCATGTACCTCGTCAAACTCTTCTTGGTCAAATTCCTCGCCGAATAGATCCAATTCTTTGGAGTCTTGTGTTGGCGCATCACCAAACGCTAAGGCCACGCGAGGATATATGGTGCTGGGCTTGTCTTTTTTAATTTCGATCAATTCCACATAAAAAATCCACATGCGCATGAAATCGTACACATAGAGAATTTTATCAGAGGGTTGGCTCACCATTTCAGATAAACTAGTATTTTTCATGTTCATGGCGCTTTTATCGTCCATGTCCATCAACGCGATTTCAAGCCCTTTCTCCCATTGCTCGTTGCTCATATAGAAACTCGCCATTTCGCCCTCCTCGAAATCAAACGCATCCAAAATGGAGCGGTGAAGATCCTCGAAGCTGGCATCGGTTTCTATTTCA
>JAIYCK010000290.1 GCA_027488055.1 Flavobacteriales bacterium
AACGCATATTTGAAGCTTTGTCCAAACAAGGAGCATTGTCTTTATCTCAGCTCATTCGGATTTGTGGTTTACGCAAGGATATCTTGATACGCTTGCTGGCGGGCTTCATTCGTTGGGAGCTGATCGATATGAAGTTTGACCAGGACACCGCTAAATATTATCTGAAATGATGGAATCAGGTTTTGCCCGCATTCGACGATTTGAAAATGCGCACATTCTTCTGTGGTTGCTCAAAGACTTGTGCTGGGCCGCCGAATTTAAAACGGGAGGGCTACTGATGATTATTCCAACAGTATTGGTAGCTGTATACTTGATGTGGCAAAGTCGCACCAACCGGGTCGAATTGGTGCACAATGTGGCGGTATGTTTATGGATCAGCGCCAATAGCACTTGGATGATAGGAGAATTCTTCTTTGAAAACAGCACCAAGCCCCTAGCGATGGTTTTTTTCACACTTGGCTTGTTGGTGTTATTGCTCCATTACATGTCGACTTGGATCCAACGCCGCAATGCATCGCGCACACCCTAAAATCATCCGACATTCTTAATAAACGACTTACAATCTTGAAAAATTGGACTGCGGAGATTCAGATTAAATAGCGCATATTCGCACCAAATAGCACCTCAAAGACAAGAACACGCAATGAAAATACGATCGCTTCAAAGCTATGCACTCGGACAATGGATTGGTCCTGCCAATGCAACCCAAACACTCTATAACGCCATCGATGGCAATCCCATTTATCAAGTGGGTGACATGGGCCACAATTTTGGCGAAATACTGGACTACGGCCGCCGCATAGGAGGTCAGGTCATTCGCAAAATGACTTTTCACGAGCGTGGTCGTATACTCAAAGCACTTGCTTTTTATCTGCAGGAGCGTAAAGAAAAATACTACGAAATCAGCGCCTTATCGGGCGCCACGAGGATCGATTCGTGGATCGATATCGAGGGCGGGATCGGCAATTTGTTCGCATACAGTTCACTGCGCCGCCAGTTTCCCAATGAGCCTTATTATGTGGATGGCGAAACGGCTAAACTTTCCAAACACAACACCTTCATTGGACATCACATCATGGTGCCAAAAGAAGGAGTCGCTGTGCACATCAATGCGTTTAACTTTCCTATTTGGGGAATGCTCGAAAAGATTGCGGTCAACCTGCTTGCTGGAGTTCCTGCGATCGTGAAACCCGCTACACTCACCTCCTACCTCACCGAAGAAATGGTGCGCGACATCGTGGAATCAGGACTTTTACCCGAAGGCAGTCTGCAATTAATTTGTGGCAGTGCTCAAGGAATTCTAGACCATGTAACTTCACAAGATGTGGTGACCTTTACGGGAAGCGCCTCGACAGGCCGCAGTTTGAAAAGACATGCGCGCATCATTGATGAGGCCGTGCCTTTCAATATGGAAGCAGACAGTCTCAATGCTTGTATTCTCGGAGAAAAAGCGGCCCCCGGCACACCTGAGTTTGATTTGTTTATCAAGGAAGTGCGCAAAGAAGTGACCGTAAAAAGCGGTCAAAAATGCACCGCTATACGCAGAGTCATTGTCCCCGAAAAGTATCTTGAAGATGTCCAAATAGCACTCAGCAAAGCCTTTGCCCAAACCACCGTTGGCAACCCCAAAAATGAAAAAGTACGCATGGGTTCATTGGCAGGCATGGCACAGCGAACCGATGTATTGAGTCAACTTGACAAACTCAAACAAGAATCCGAAGTGATCTTTGGAGAACGAGAAGTGATGGAGCTTGTGGATGCAGATTATGACAAAGGGGCCTTCTTATTTCCCACCTTGTTGCTCAATAAAGCACCTTTGAAGCACACGCTTACACATGAAATTGAGGCCTTTGGTCCAATTACAACTCTGATGCCCTATAGTGACTTAGATGAAGCGATTACACTGACCAAAATGGGCAAAGGTTCTTTGGTGTGTAGTATTGTTACCAACGAGCCCACAGAGGCTCGCACCTTTGCATTGGGCGTAGCATCGCATCATGGACGTGTGCTTATCCTCAATGAGCAATCGGCCAAAGAAAGTACCGGCCATGGCTCACCCATGCCATTGCTCGTGCACGGCGGACCAGGACGTGCAGGTGGTGGCGAGGAAATGGGAGGCAAACGAGGTGTCATGCATTACTTGCAGCGCACCGCCATTCAAGGTTCACCCAGCATGCTCACTGCTGTCACCAATGTCTATCAATATGGAGCGGCCCAGCCCGAAGCGAATCCGCATTTGTTCCGTCAATACTTTGAAGATCTGAAAGTGGGTGATACGGTATTCACGCATAAACATACCGTCACCGATGCCGACATTGTGAACTTCGCCAATGTGAGCGGCGATAACTTCTACGCGCACATGGATGCCACTTCGCTGGAAGGAACCATTTTTGAGCGCCGCGTAGCGCATGGCTATTTTGTATTGAGCAAAGCAGCAGGCTTGTTTGTGGATCCCAAAAAGGGCCCAGTATTGTTGAACTATGGATTGGAGGAAGCGCGATTTACGAAACCTGTTTATCCTGGCATGACTATCGGAGTGCGATTCACAGTAAAAGAAAAAGTAGATCAAGAAAAGCGCAGCGAAGAAGATATTGCAAAAGGCATTGTGAAATTCTTGGTGGATGTATACGATGAAACCAATGAAACAGTGGCCTTGGCTACCATTTTAACCATGGTCAAAAAACGCGATCAATCCGCCTGAACCAAGCACTGCATATGAGGTGGATTCTACATTCATTGGCTTTGTTTATCGCAAGTATGAGTGCTATGGTTTGCTGCGCGCAATCCGATTACACCATGCTGGAGATATGGGAAATGAGCGATGATGTGGATAGTTTGTACGCCCAGATCATGGAGGCCCATCCCGATCCGTTTTTCTTCAGCACGCCTCGAAAATTGCAAAAGGCATATGAGGGAATTTGCGATCAGTTGGATCACCCCATGACTCGATTTGAGTTTGCAGGCATTGCCAATCAACTCACAAAAGTCCTCGAAGATTCACACACCGGACTGGACTATTTGCAGCTTGCGCCTTTGGCCTTTGATTTAGATAAATTCATTTTACCCATCAACGTGGTCAGCGATTCGAATTTTAACCTGCTCATTCGCACCGCTTGGGATAGTCTTCTCACTTCGGGATGGCAGCTGCATCGCATCAATGGGCAGGATGCTACTGAGGCACATCAAATTGCATTTCAGAGCTACAGTTATACCGAGGCAGATGCTTTGGTCTCCAAGCAACGTGTGGCGGATGCATTGTGGCCTGTCATTGCTGCCAACTGCATGGACATTGATAGTCTGAATACCGTTGAACTCATACATCCTGCATCCCACGAAAAAAAATCGATCCAAACAAGAGGATATCGCGCTGCAGAATATTACAAAGTGCGCAAGCAACGGACAAAACAAGGAGCCTATGATCGATTCAAATTACAGATCAATGGCGAAAAAGATTATGCCTATTTGCGAGTGGGTACATTTGCACCAGATCTCAAAGAGCGTTACCAACGCACCATTAAACAAGCTTTCCGAGAGATACATAACGCTGGTGTGCATCATCTGATCTTAGACATCAGCGGCAATGGCGGAGGCAGCAGCAACAATGTGGAATATGTATATAGCTTCATTGATACTGCGGGATACAATACCCCATGCAATGTGATTGGTTTGAATAGCAGGCTAGCGGAAGAACGCGCGGGTCTGGCCTCCAAGCGATTTACCAAATGGTTGTTGCGCACATTTTGGTCCAAAGATGAAGATGTGTCAGGCTTCTTGAAAATAGCCGATCTGCCTATGGGTGAGCGCGACACCGTTTATTTCACAGAACCTGTGCGACAAAAAAAATACATTTTCAATGGCAATGTGATCTTGCTGATTGATGGGATGACGGCCAGTGCAGGCGTAGATTTTACGCATAGCTTCAAAGAGCGCCAAAGAGGATACGTGATCGGTGAAGCATG
>JAIYCK010000358.1 GCA_027488055.1 Flavobacteriales bacterium
ATTTACTTGTGGCGGTTGATCAAACAAAAGGTGCATGCAGGTTATATTGTATGCGTCTCCATGATCGTGGCAGGCGCATTGGGTAATATTTTGGACAGTGCATTTTACGGTGTTATGTTTGATCGAGGCAGTGTCTACGATGAGGCGGTGGGCGATTTTACCATGTATTTTGGGAAAGCCCAGCTACAGGGTCCAGGTTATGCCGCGCCGCTGATGGGCAATGTTGTGGACATGATTCATTTCACCAAGACAATCACTTGGGGCGATCGAACCTATGAAATTTTTCCACCCATTTTCAATGTGGCGGACTCCGCCATCACCTTGGGCATTGTGTTCATCTTATTGTTCCAACGGCGATTTTTCAAACCCGAAGAAACCGAACAGGTTAAAACGGTGGACACAGAATCAATCCCCATTGACGTGGGAGCTGCGCCCCTCGAAACCGCTGCAGACTGAATGTTGTGGCTGCCTGCGGGCTATTTTAATTGATCTAGTCTTAAATGCGACTTAATTGATATGAAATAACTGATAATGATCATTTTATGAGTGGTTATACTGATTTTATTTAAGGCAGACTTTACACTGTCTTAATCTTAATTTTTGGAGTGCAGGCTACTTTTGTCCCGTTCTCCTTTAATCAAAATCAGATCAATGAAACAAATTCTACTGTGTGCACTTGCCTTTCTGTTGACAGGCATTGTGTCTTTCGCTCAAACCAATCCCACTGCACAATCTCTGCCTTATACGCAGAATTTTGGTACAACTACTTTCACATCTTTGCCTGCGGGAATGGCCGCATGGGCATTCAGTGGTGCTACAGCCTCGACTCAAGCTGCAGCCGAAGGTAGCGCACCAGTAGCCAATGCAACGGCGCTATTAGCTGCTACTGCTGCACAAACGGGTGGACAAATGTGGGGTTATATGACAGGTGCCAATGCACGTCCATACATTCAAACATCTTCGAATGCAACGAATGGGGCAGTTCAATTGGTTTTAGCAGTCAATACCACAGGCTTAACGAACATTACAGTTGGGTACTCAGTTGAAATTATCTCTGCTCAGCCGCGCACTGTTGGTGTGGTTATGCAGTACCGCGTGGGCACTACCGGCGCTTGGACTACTGTTACAGGGACTGGTAATCCAGCTTCTCAAACTGCAGGAGTTGCAGGATCAATTGCAACGCCGAGTTTGGTGCTTCCAGTGGGAGCTGAGAATCAGGCCGTTGTTCAACTTCGTTGGGCCACATGGCGCGGTACTCAAACTGGCAACAGTGGCGGATTGGCCATTGATAACATCAGTGTCTCAGGCACCGCCCCTGCCACACCTACTTTATCTGCCAATGCATTGACTGCTTTTGGTGGAATATGCACAGGTGCAGATGCAACCAATAGCTTTACCATCACAGGTTCCAACTTGACGACAGCGGGCGTGGAAGTAGATGCTCTTGCAGGCTATACGTTCTCTACGGATAATACCACCTTTACGGATTCGCTTGATCTTGCTTCGGCTGGTGGTGCTTTCAGTCAGTTGGTGTATGTGAAATTTGCACCTACTTTGGTACAATCTTACAGTGGAAACATTCCCGTCAACGGTGGCGGTGCTCCTGCTATCACAGTGAGTGCAAGCGGATCGGGCATTGTCAATGCAATTCCAACCATTACTACCAATACTTCTGCCTCTGTTACGGCTACAACAGCTGTATTGGGAGCTAACATCACCTCGCTCAATTGCAGCACAGTAACTGCTCGCGGTATCGAGTGGAGCACCACGCAGGGTTTTAGCAACGGATCAGGCACAGCCGTAAGCGAAAGTGGATCGTACAATACAGGCGCGTTCACATTGAGTGTGACAGGTTTGCCTTCTTCTACCATTATCTATTACCACGCTTTTGCTACCAACGGTAACGGCACAGCCTACAGCACCGAGTCAAGTTTCATCACCAATCTCAATATTACGGACTTGACCATTTTGGCCATGAATTCATCTACGCCCGACAATTTTGCTTTTGTCACTTGGGTAGATTTGCCAGTGGGTACAAAGATCAAATTCACGGACAATGGTTTTCTTTCGAGTGGTTCTGCCAATGCTGCATCCAATGGCCGCGGTGGTGAGAATTTTGTATCTTGGACCAACTCCTCTGCGTCAACTATTGCAGCCGGCACGGTGGTGACCATCACCGATGGAGTAGGAGCTAGCGTAGGAACCATTTCACTAACACTGAATGGACTTACTGCAACCGGAGAACAAATCTTTGCTTATCAAGGCACAGGTGCAGGAACATCTGCAACCACGTCGGATTTCGGTAGCAACACCACTACTTCCACCTTTACTGGTTCCATTTTGTATGGTATCAATATTCAAGGTAGCGGAGCGACCGGCACTGCAGCATGGATGACTACAGGAACAGCTTCTGCCAATGCCTCTTACTTGCCTTCTGAACTCAACGTAGCCAATGCCAATATATCTTTAGGCAGTGCGGCTGTGGCAGCTCATTATACAGGACCACGCACAGGTCAAGCCACTTTTGCTGGCTACAAAGCCTTGTTGCACAATCCTGCGAACTGGACCACTGTTACTACAGGTTCGGTAACCGTGAGCACAACTTCATTTATCTTATCGGCTGGAGGTCCTTCTCAATTAGCAGTGACCTCGGTCAACGGTGGAGTAAGCCCAACAAGCGGTTCTTCATTTACATTGAGCATTGAAGCACAAGACGGAACCAATGTAGGTGCGGCCGTTTCGCAAGATACAGATGTCTTGGTGAGTATCTTCACGGGTACCGGCGCCTTGATTGGCACCACTACAGGTACTATCTTGGATGGACAAAGCACTTTGACGCTTACAGGTCTTGTGTATAATATCGCAGAGACAGGTGTCGTGCTGACGGTATCGCGCACTTCGGGCGATGTGATGAGCGCTGGCAACAGCGTCCCTTTCAACGTATTGCAAGGCGCTACCCAAATCGCATTTACGAATGTATCGAGCTGGTCTTTCACGAACTCTGTGGTTCCCTTCTTCAATGTGGAAGCACGTCGCCCTGACAACACAGTAGACAATACTTTTACGGGCAATGTCACCATCAGTTTGGTGAGCGGCACAGGTTCGGTGCTTGGTACCTTGACCAAGGCATGTGTAGCGGGTGTTGCTACTTTCAACGACATCATTTTTGACACACCTGGATCCAAGCAATTGAATGCCACATGTGGTGCTTTTGCCGTGATTACTTCTGCAGCCTTTACCATTTCAACCCCAACGTTGACAGAAAATATTTTGCCACAGTTCATCGAGGGCAATCAGCCAACTAATAGCAACCGTATCCCATTTGCTTGCTTCTTAACACTGAACGGCTTGCAGCCAAACTCAACTTACTTCTATAGCAATCAAGTGGTGTTGGCGAGTGATTTGGCTACTACCAATGGCGCTGGTAATCCGATCTACGTATCGGGAAGTGGATTTACGCGCAGCACATCACCCAATTTTACAACTGCAGGTGCATATGGGTCGTTTACTACCAACGCCTCTGGTTCATATGCCGGATGGTATGTTGTAGAGCCAACGGGCAATGCCACTCGTTTTATCCCAGGCAATGATCTATATATGCGTATTGCACTCAATAACGGTGCTGGTGGCACATTCACCGCATTGCGCATGACCACAACCAGTAGCTTCCGTGTGGTGAGTCTAGGTGCTGGTGCGACCAATGGTACTGCTTTGCGCGGTAACTCATCCGCTACTGCTACAAATTTTGTGGTAGCTTATGACAATGTCGCAGGAACAGGTCGTCCAATCTCCGCTACCTATGTAGAGTCAGATGGACTTGCCAATACAGGTGCTGAAAGTTATGCATCTTTTTATAGCACTTCTGTGAACGCAGTTGCCGGAGCTTACGGTATGGTTGTTCCCAACACCTTGCCATTCGGTATACGTCGATTGGAACAACGTTTCCGCACCACAGGTGCAATCATGTCGTGTCCTGCTACCGATGCTGATGGCGTTTGGACTGGCGGAGCAAACACGGTGAATCCAACAGGTGGTACAACCGCCTTGGTGATCACCTCCACAGATGCACCATTTGATCCATTCTGCGTGCCAGTCATTTCTGGTAACAATGACAATTTTGTAAATGCAACCGTTTGTCAGCAGAACGGTATTTCATTCCCAGCGAGTCGCTGCTTCACCGGAGATCTCGTTGGAGCTAATATTTCACCCGAAGGAAATACTGCCAATGTATTGCCTGGTGCAGGTCAAGATCGCTGGTATCGTCTTGCCAACACTTCATCTGCTATGCGTGTAACTGCTACATCAGCCACCTCTGATTTGATCATTGAGGTGCATACCTATGATGGCACTCAGATTGATGTTGAAAATGTTGTCGTAGGAGCAGGCCAAGAGATTTTGGTCATGAATGGATTGACTCTTGGTGCGACTTATTTCATAGGTGTGCGGTCCTTTGATGGAACCGTAGGGCCCTACACCTTGTGCATATCTCAGTTGAATGCAGGTAATGTTAATACGAATACTAGTTTGCCTTTGGATGTATGCTC